>NZ_BAAGXY010000027.1:0-98289 GCF_054779595.1 Angustibacter peucedani | reverse complement strand
GCGATCGCGGGCAGCGCCGCGGCGTCGGACGGCGGCAGGTGCCGGGCGGCGGCGACGCGCGCGGTGAACGCGGCTCGCTCGGCGGCGTCGGGGAGGTGGCCTTCGGCGAGCAGGTGCCAGACGTCCTCGAGCGTTCGCTGCTGCGCCAGCTCGACCGCCGAGTACTGGCGGTAGTGGTAGAACCCCTCGCGCCCGCGGACGTCGCCGAGCGCGGTGTCGGTGACCACGACGCCCTTGAGGCCGGGCGGGACGTCGAGCGGCTGGTCGTGGACGGCGGTCACGGTGGCTCCCGGCGGTCATGGCCGGCTCCTGCGCCGGCTCCTCGATCTTGACGGTCGCTCCTGATGTCGACGTGTGTCAACGTTGATACAGTCAATGTATGAGCCCTCGACGACCGGCCCGCCTGACCAGCCAGGAGGTCGCCGACCGCCTCGGCGTCCGGCTGCAGACCGTCTACGCGTACGTGAGCCGCGGGCTGCTCAGCAGCGAGCGCGACCCGTCCGGCCGGGGCAGCACCTTCGACCGGGCGCAGGTCGAGGCGCTGCTGGACGGCGAGCGGCGCCGTCGTCCGGCGACGTCGGGCACGTGGCGCGGCCCGGTGGTCGACACCGACGTCACGCTGATCGAGGACGGCCGGCTTTCGTTCCGCGGCGTCGACGCGGTGGGGCTGAGCCGGGCGCTCGGGTTCGAAGCCGCCGCGCACTGGCTGTGGACCGGCGAGGTCGGGCACCCCCGCGCCCGACGGTTCACCGCGGCGTCCGGGCCGCTGGCGGTGGCACGCGCGGCGGTCGCGGTCCTGCCCGAGCCGGTCGACCTCGTCGCGGCGCTGCGCGTGGCCGTCGCCGCGGCATCGGCGGCCGAGCCCCTGCGCTTCGACGTCCGGCCCAGCGCGGTGCTGCCGACCGCGCGCGGTCTGGTAGCCGTCATGGTCGACGCGCTGCCGGTCGCGACCGGTCCGCGCGGTGGAGCGGCCCGCACCCCGCGCAAGGGTCCCGACGGCGAGGTGCCGGTGGCCCGGCGGCTGTGGTCGCGGCTCACGGCGCGGCCGGCCGACGAGGCGCTCCTCGACGCGCTCGAGGCCGCGCTGGTGCTGCTGCTCGACCACGACCTCGCGGTGTCGACCGTCGCGGTGCGCACCGCGGCCTCGGTGCGCGCCAACCCCTACGCCGTGGTCGCCACCGGCTTGTCTGCCATGGAAGGCCCGCTGCACGGCGCGGCCAGCGCCCTGGCCGACGGCCTGCTGCGCGAGGTGCTGGCGGGCGACGCCCGGTCCGTCGTCGCCGACCGCCTGCGGGCGGGCCAGCCCCTGCCGGGCTTCGGCCACCGCAGCTACCCGGACGGCGACCCGAGGGCCACCGAGCTGCTCGACCGGCTGCACCGCGCGCCCGCCGCCGCCGAGGTGCTCGCGGCCGTCGACGCCCTGGAGGAAGCCAGCGGGCTGCACCCCAACGTCGACCTCGCGCTCGCCGCGCTCGGCATCGCGTCCGGCATGCCGCGCAGCGCCGGCGAGGTGGTGTTCTCGGTCGCGCGCTCCGTGGGCTGGGTCGCGCACGCGCTGGAGGAGTACGACGAGACGCCGCTGCGGTTCCGCGGCCACGGCGCCTACCGCGGCCCGCGCCCGCCCCAGCCGGTGCCCACCCCCTGACGCGCCGACCGCGCTAGTTCGCGTAGACGACGTGCACCGAGCCGGCGCTCGACCGCGCGCGCACCCGGTGGGCGGACGTCGGGTCGGTGCGCACGCCGATCTCCGTCGACCCCGCGCTGGAGCCGGCGTCGACAAGGTACGACTCCGCGCCGCGCGGCAGCGCGACCTCCACCGACCCCGCGCTGGACGTCGCGTCCACCGAGGTCGGCGCGGTCGCGAACGCCAGCTCGACCGAGCCCGCCGACGACTGCGCGCGCACGGTGGCCGCGGCCAGGTCCTCGCCGTCCACCCCGCCCGCGCTCGACGACAGGTCGAGCACCCCGGTCAGCCCGGTGGCGCTCACCGAACCGGCCGAGCTGTGCGCGTGCACCTCGGTGCCGGGCGGCACGACGAGCTCGACCCGGCCCGAGCAGCCGCGCCCGAACGACCAGGGGCAGTGCGAGCGAACGACGAGGCGGTCGCCGTCCAGCTGCTCGGTGACCGTGGGCCGCGCGAGCGACCACGAGATGCGCCGGGTCAGCTGCGTCGACCCCTCCGGGCCGGCCACGAGCTCGACGTGCTCGGCGCTGACGTCGACGTCGACGACCCGCACCCCCTGGTAGGTCGCGCTGCGCTGCAACGAGTCTCGCGCCAGCGAGCCCACCAGGCTCAACGTGCCGGCGAGCACCGACGCCACGGCGAGCGCGATGCCGAGACCGCGCAGCAGCGGTCGGGCGTTGCCGCCCTGGGGGGTGGGAGCCGGCGCGGTGGGTGCCACGTCCTGGACCGTCATCACGAGCCTCCTAGGTAGCGCAGGACGGCCAGCACGCGGCGGTGGTCCTGCTCGGCGGGCGGCAGTGCGAGCTTGAGGAAGATCGAGCTGACGTGCTTCTCGACCGCGCCCTCGCCCACGACGAGCTCGGCCGCGATGCCCTGGTTGGAACGGCCCTCGGCCATCAGCCGCATGACGTCGGTCTCGCGCGGCGTCAGACCGCCGAGCGGGTCGTGGCGGCGGCTGCGCACGAGCAGCTGCTGCACGACCTCGGGGTCGAGCGCGGTGCCGCCCGACCCCACGCGGCGCACCGCCTCGACGAACTCCGTGACGTCGGCGACGCGGTCCTTGAGCAGGTAGCCCACGCCGCGGGTGTCGGACGCGATGAGGTCGGTGGCGTACCGCTCCTCGACGTACTGGCTCAGCACCAGAACGCCGACGTCCGGGTGCTGCGCGCGGATCACCAGTGCGGCGCGGATGCCCTCGTCGGTGTGGGTCGGCGGCATCCGGATGTCGACGACGCAGATGTCGGGCAGCAGCTCGTCGACGCTGCGCAGCAACGCTTCCGGCTCCTCGACGGCGGCGACGACCTCGAGCCCCGCGTCGGTGAGCAGGCGGACCAGACCCTCGCGCAGCAGCACGGAGTCCTCGGCGATCACGACGCGCACGGCACCTCCACGGCGACGGTCGTGCCCACCCCGCTGGGGCTGGTCATCTGGAAGGTGCCGTCGACGGCGCGCACGCGGTCGCGCAGCCCGGCCAGGCCGGTACCGGAGTCCTCGCGCGCCCCGCCGCGGCCGTCGTCGACGACGGCGACCTGCAGCTTCTCGCCGCGCTGCTCGACGTGCACCGACGCCCGGGTGGCGCCGGAGTGACGGGCCACGTTGGTGAGCGCCTCCGACACCACGAAGTAGGCGATCGCCTCGGTGGTGGGGCTGGGCCGGCGCGGCAGGTCGACCTCGAGCCGCACGGGCACAGGGGATCTCGCGGCCAGTGCCGACAGCGCGGCGTCGAGCCCGCGGTCGGTGAGGACGGCCGGGTAGACCCCGCGGATGACGTTGCGCAGCTCGGTGATCGAGTCCTTGGCCTCCTGGTGGGCGCGGGTCACGAGGTCGCGCGCCGCCTCCGGGTCGGAGTCGAGCTTCTCCTTGGCCATCCCGAGGTTCATGGCGAGCGACACCAGGTGCTGCTGCGCGCCGTCGTGCAGGTCGCGCTCGATCCGGCGCCGCTCGGCGTCCGCCGCGTCAACCACGCGGGCGCGCGACTCGGTGAGAGACGAGACCTGCGCGGCGAGCAGCTCGGCGCCGCTCGGCGCGAGCAGGGCCCGCACCAGGGCGAGCTGCGCGTCGGCCAGGGCCTTCGTGACCGACGGCGCCACGAGCAGCGCCAGGACGCCGATCACGAACCCCGCGGCCACCTCGAGCGCCGGCGGCCAGTGCACCCAGCCGCTGACCTCCCCGCCCGGCAGCGCGAACCCGTACGCGGGCAGCAGCAGGCCGGCCAGGGCGACCGCCCACACCGAGACGACCAGTGAGTAGCCGAGCACGCCGAGGGGGAGCATCAGCAGGCAGTAGGCCAGCTCCTTCCACGTGCCCGCGGACGTCGCGCCCGCCCACGTGCGGCGCAGCCACCCCGCGTCGGGCGGCGTGCCGGGCCGCGGTCGGGCCGGCAGGTCGACGTCCAGGAAGAGGCCGGCGCGACCGCGCTCGAGCGCGGCGATGCCGCGCACGACGTACGCGGTGGCGACCAGCACGACGAGGCCGAAGAGGAAGAGCGGCAGCAGCCCGATGCCGGTGGCGATGCCGGTGATCGCGACCGTGAAGGTCACGACGCCGACCGGCAGGCCGAGGACGACGTAGGCCAGGGCCAGCCACGTCCTCGAGCCGTAGAGGTTCTTGATCACGGCTCCACCGTAGGGATCTCGCGCCCTGACCACGACGGGGTCAGCCCCCGAGGTCGACCGGGGGTTACCCCTACCCCGGTTGGGGAGTCTCCCGGACAGACGCGGACCGGACCCGACCGCCAGCGTTGGGTCGTCAGATCGACTGCGCCCGTAGGAGAACCGTCATGACGCTCACCGCCCCCACCGACCGCGCCCCGTCAGCGCGGCCCCCCGAGCCCGAACCGCGCTCCGGAGCCGTGCTGCGGCTCGCCCGCTGGAGCACCCGGCACCGCGCCAAGGCACTCGTCGGCTGGTTCCTCTTCGTGGCCGTCGTGTTCGCGGCCGGCCAGCTCACCGGCACCCGGCTGCTCACCGGCGCCGAGGCCGGCACCGGTGACTCGGGCCGCGCCGACCGGGTCGTGCAGGACGCCGGGTACCCGGCACGCCCGACCGAGAACGTGCTGGTGCAGACCCGCAGCGGCGACCTCGACCGCGCGACCGCGCAGCAGGTCGGCCGCGAGATCACGGACCGCATGAAGGCCCTGCCGCAGGTCGCCGAGGTCGAGCCCCTGGTGCTGTCGGAGGACGGCCGCTCGGCGCTCGTTCCGGTCGTGCTCGACGTGAAGGGCGCCACCGGCACCGCAGCCGGGGACGCGGCGGACGCCGCCGTGCCGGCCGTGCTGGCCGCGACCAGGGCGGTCTCGGACGCGCACCCGGACCTGCGGGTCGAGCAGTTCGGTGACGCCTCGGTGAACCAGTCGCTGGGCGAGCAGGTCGACCGCGACTTCTCGCGCGCCGAGAAGCTCAGCCTGCCGGTGACGCTGGCGATCCTGCTGCTGTCGTTCGGCGCGCTGATCGCCGCCGGCGTGCCGGTCGTCCTGGCGCTGTCCGCCGTGGCCGCGGGCATCGGCCTCAGCGCCCTCGTCTCGCACGTGCTGCCGGTCATGGACTCGCTCAACAGCGTGATCCTGCTGATCGGCATGGCGGTCGGCGTGGACTACTCGCTGTTCTACGTCCGCCGGGCCCGCGAGGAGCGGGCCAAGGGCGCCGACCGGCGCTCGGCCGTCGAGATCGCGGCGCAGACCAGCGGCCGGGCCGTCGTCGTGTCGGGCCTCGCGGTCTTCATCGCGATGTCGGGCCTGCTGCTCTCGGGCGACGCGACGTTCCTGTCGATGGCCGTCGGCACGATGCTCGTCGTGGCCGTCGCGGTGCTGGGCTCCCTGACGGCGCTGCCGGCGATGCTCGCCGCGCTCGGCGACAAGGTCGACCGGCCGCGGATCCCGTTGCTGCACCGGCTGCGTCGCGGTCACGAGGACGGGCGCTTCTGGCCGGCCGTGATGAAGGTGGTGCTCCGTCGTCCGCTGATCTCGTTGGTGCTGGCCGGGATCGCGATGGTCGGCCTGGCGCTGCCCGCGCTCGGCATGCGCACCGGTGAGGCCGGGGTGGACTCGCTGCCGCGCTCGATCCCGATCATCCAGACCTACGACCGGATGACGGACGCCTTCCCGCAGACCGGGTTCGCGCACACCGTCGTGGTGCACTCGGACGACCGGCTCGACACCGTGGCCCTGCAGCGCGGCGTCGACGGCCTGGTGGCCGCCGCCCAGCGCACCGGACGCTTCGCCGGCCTGGACGACGTCACGCCCCGCATCTCGCCGGACGGCCGGACGGCGACCGTCGACCTGCCCGTGCCCGGCGACTTCAGCAGCCCGGCCGCGCAGCGCTCGCTCGAGGTGCTGCGGCAGGACCTCGTGCCGTCGGTGCGGTCGGCGCTGCCCGGGGCCGAGGTGCTGGTCACCGGCCCGACCGCGGGCGCTGCCGACTTCGGCAGCTCGATGCGGGCGCACCTGCCGTGGGTCATGGCGTTCGTCCTCGGGCTGACCTTCGTGGTGCTGGTCATCTCGTTCCGCTCGGTCGTCGTCGCGGCCACGGCCGTGGTGCTCAACCTGCTGTCGGTGGGTGCGGCGTACGGGCTGCTGGTACTGGTGTTCCAGCACGGGTTCGCGAACGGGCTGCTGGGCGTCAGCTCGACCGGCGTGATCATCGACTGGCTGCCGCTGTTCCTCTTCGTGGTGCTGTTCGGCCTGTCGATGGACTATCACGTGTTCGTCGTCAGCCGGATCCGCGAGGCGCACGACGCGGGGCTGCCGACGAAGCTGGCGGTGGCGCGCGGCGTGACGTCGTCGGCAGGCGTCGTCACCAGCGCGGCCGCGGTGATGATCGGGGTGTTCAGCATCTTCGGCACCCTGTCGCTGCTGGAGTTCAAGCAGCTCGGCGTCGGGCTGGCCGCGGCGGTGCTGGTCGACGCGACCGTCGTCCGGGCGGTGCTGCTGCCGGCCGCGATGACGGTGCTGGGTCGGCGCAACTGGTGGCTGCCGAAGGCGCTCGACCGCCGGCTGTCGCAGCACTCCGCGCACTGACGGGGCGCAGGGCTGCAAGCGCAGGGGTCGGGCCGGAAGGCCCGGCCCCTGCGCCGTCCCGGGCTACCCTCGACGCAGCCGACGCTCGAGGGGGAGCCGTGGACCAGCAGGACCCGTACCGGCACGAGGAGCCCAAGGCCGGGTGGGCGCAGCCCTACCGGCCCGCCCCGCAGAAGCGGCCGCTGACCGCCTGGCACGTCGCGGGGATCGTCACCGCCGTGGTCGTCGGCGTCTGCGGCCTGGCGCTGCTGGGGGCCGCCATCCTCTTCATGGTCGCGCTGAACTCGTGGGGGGACAACAAGTGAGCGGCCTCGTCGCCCGCGTGCGGCTCGTGGTGCTCATGGCCCGTCCCGCGCTGGTGCTGCTGCTCGGCAGCTACGCCGCGATCGGCCTGGCCCAGCGGGGTGCGGCACGCGACCCGAGGCTGGTCGCCCTGTCACTCGTCGTGGTGGTCGGCTTCCTGCTGGTCTCGGTGGTGCTGAACGACTGGGCGGACGCCGAGGTCGACCGGGTCAACCTGGCCGGCGACCCGCGCCGCCCCCTGGCGTCGGGCTGGGCGCCGCGCGACCTCGTCGTCGTGGCCGTCACCGGAGCGGTGCTCGCCCTCGGCGCCGCCGCGCTGCTCGGCTGGCCGGTGCTCCTGGTCCTCGTCGCCGGCACCGCCCTCGGGGCCGCCTACTCGCTGCCGCCGCTGCGCCTGTCGCGCCGCGGTGCGCTCGCCTCGCTCGTCCTCCCCCTTGACGTGGTGGGGGTGCCGTACCTGGTCGGCCTGCTCGCGGGCGGCCACGACGTGCGGCGCGCGGACGTCGTCCTGCTGGGTGGGTTGTACGCCGCGGTGATCGGGCGGCTGTTGCTCAAGGACGTGCGCGACGTCCGCGGCGACGCGCTGCTCGGCAAGCGCACCTTCCTGGTGCGGCACGGGCGGGTCGTGACGTGCCGGGTGTCGGCGGCGCTGTGCGTCGTGGGCGGCGCCCTGCTCGTGGCCGCGGTGCCCGACCGCACGCCCGCGCTGGTGGCGGTCTACGCCGCCGGGCTGGTCGCGGTCGTGGCGCTGCTGCAGCGGCTGTCCCGCTCGACGTCTCCGCGCGACGACACCCTGTTGGTGGCGGCGGTGGCGGTCGTCGGTCGCGGGCTGGTGCTCACGCTGCTGGCGCACCTGTCGGCGCGACCGCTCGGCTGGGCGGCGTGGCAGCAGGCGGTGCTGCTGCTCGCCGTCGGCGGGCTCACGGCCGGGCTGGCCTACGACCTCCTGCGCCACGGACCGCGCGTGCGCGGCCAGGTGCCCGCGTTCTTGCCGACGTCCGCGACGACGTCCGCTGCTACCGTCCGGTCGCACGAACTCCCCGATTCGTGACGAACGGGGGCAACAACGGCGAAACGGAGTTCACATGCGGACGAAGATCATGGCGGGTGCGGCCGCGCTGGGTGCGGCTGCGGCCGTGCTGGTGGCGGCGCCCCCGGCGTCGGCAGCCACCGGCTGGGCGCGCTGCCCGGAGTTCAAGATGTGCGTGTTCACGGGTCCCAACGGCACGGGTGCCATCGCCTGGTTCTCGACCGCCGACGGCGACCTGGGCGACAGCAACGGCCCGACCGGCATGAACAACAACATCGAGAGCATCTGGAACCGCAGCGGTCACACCTGGGACCTGTTCGACGGGGCCGGCTACACGGGCACCATGTGGGAGTCGTTCCCCTACGTCGGTCACAACAACGTGAAGGCCAGCGCGGTCAACCGCGTCAGCTCGCTGCACGACACGTGATCGGCTGAGGTGCTCGGTCCCGCCAGCGGGCGGGGCCGAGCACCTCCTCCCGACGCTCAGGGACCCTCGGGCGCGAAGCGGCGCACCAGGTCGGGCACGACGAACGACACGTTGCGCCGCACCAGCCCGCCGGAGACCTCGAGCACCTGCACCGAGTGAGCCCGGTACCCACCGCCCTCTGGGTCTGGCGCCCACGTCGCGACGGCCCAGCTGTCGTTGGCGCGCACCGGCTGCACCCGCCAGCCCGGCCCGCGCCGGGCGAACACCCGCTCCATGAACTCCTGGTAGCCCGCGCGACCGGCCAGCCACAGCGCGACCGGCGGCATCTCCATGACCACGTCGTCCGCCAGCAGCCGTGTCAGCGCAACCACGTCGGCCGCCTCGAAGGCCGCGACGTACCTCTCGACGACGTCGCGCTCGTGCGGGTCGGCCGGCTCGCGCAGGGTGTCCAGGTCGGCGCCCGCCTCCTTCAGCGCGGCCCGGGCCCGCTGCAGGCTGCTGTTCACCGACGCCACCGAGGTGTCGAGCGCCTCCGCGACCTCGGCTGCCGACATCCGCAGCACCTCGCGCAGCACGAGGGCCGCCCGCTGACGGGGCGGCAGCAGCTGCAGCGCCGCGACGAGCGCGAGCCGCAGCCCGGTGCGCTGCTCGACGGCGTCCGCGGGGTCACCGAGCGCGACGTCGGGGAACGGCTGCAGCCACGGCACGTCGAGCGCGGGCTCGAGCGGGGACTGCGGGTCGCCGGCCGGTCCGAGCCCGCTGGGCAGCGGTCGTCGTCCGCGCCCGGCCAGCGCGGTGAGGCAGACGTTGGTGGCGATGCGGTGCAGCCACGTGCGCACCGACGCCCGGTCCGGGTCGTACCGGTCGGCCGCCTTCCAGGCGCGCAGCAACGTCTCCTGCACCAGGTCCTCGGCCTCGTCGAACGAGCCGAGCATCCGGTAGCAGTGCGCGAGCAGCTGGCCGCGGTACGCCTCGTGCAGGTCGGTGCTGGCCACCCGGCAGAGCCTAGGGCGGGCCGGTCCCGTCGTCCGGCGATGAGTTCTCGCGCCGGCGCGAGTAGGTACGGGTGAGGGCGGCCGCCGGGCCGCCGCTGACGCGAGGAGCGCGTGATGGGTGACGTGATCGTGGTGCAGTTCGCGACGTTGGACGGCGTGGTGTCCGACCCCGACGGCCGCTGGGGCACCGACCACGGCGGCTGGGCCTTCCGGTACGGCGCGGGGCCGGTGAGCGACGACAAGTTCCGGCTCGGACGTCGTCAGGCCGAGGGCGTGCAGCTCTACGGGCGCCGCACATGGGAGCACTTCGCCCAGCTGTGGCCGCACCGCGACGGCGCCTTCGCCGACGTCATGAACGCCGTGCCCAAGCGGGTGGCGACGCGTACCGGCATCGACGCCGCGGCGTGGAGCGGGTCGGAGGCCCTGACGGAGGACCCGGTCGAGTGGGCGCGCCACGAGCGCGAGGCGCGCGACGTCGTCGTGATCGGGAGCCTGAGCCTGGTGCGGGCGCTCGCGGCCGCCGACGCGGTCGACGAGTACCGGGTGATCACCTTCCCGACAGTGGTGGGTGCGGGCGACCGCCTGTTCGGCGACGGGCTCGCGGCCGAGTTCCGCTTCACCCAGGCCGGCCCGGCCGACGCCGAGGCGCTCACGACCCTGACGATCGCCCGGCGCGTGCGGGGCGGGGCGGCCAGGACGACGGAACCGCAGGCCAGCCGGGGCTGAAGTGCGGTCCGGTTTGCTGCGCCAGGGCGCGAGCTATGGTCCGAGGGTCCCGATCGGGAGCACCGAGACGCCATCGGGGCGGCGGTAGGCGAAGCCTGTGGACGTGATGACACCCAGCGCGGCAGGTCGGCCTGCCTTGCCCTGGTCGACCTTCGCTGCGAAGGACAGGAGGGATGCTGCTGCCTTGTCGGAGTCATCGGGGTTCATCTTCACCTCGAAAGCGCCCCAACGACCGTCGGGCAGCGCGACGATGATGTCGACCTCGTGATGGTTCTGGTCTCGCCAGTGGTAGACCTGACCGCCGAGCTGTTGGGCGTAGACCCGGACGTCGCGCACGACGAGGTTCTCGAAGAAGAAGCCTGTTGCGTTGAGGTCCCCCAGTAGTTGGACGGGCCCTTGGCCGAGCGCAGCTACCGCGAGTGAGGGGTCGACGAAGTAGCGAGTGGCTGATGACTGCAGCGGGGTGGCCGAACGCATGTGAGGGGCCCAAGCTGGTGAGTTCTCGGTCAGGCGCAGCCTCGACAGCGAATCGAGGTATCCGTCGACGGTGGAACGCGCGACCGAGCCATCGGCGCCCCCAACGTCCTTGGTCAAGGCGGTGACCTTGGCGGCGGTGCCGACGTTGCGGGCCAGTGAGTGGAGGAGCCGTTGGACGTTCTCGGGGTCACGACGTCGTACACCCAGCGTGTGGATGTCGACTTGCACGATCTGGGTGAGGTAGTCGCGAAGCCAGCGGCGGGCGTCTGCAGGGCTGGCATCGAGCAGGGCCGGCCACCCGCCGACGCAGATTCGTTCAATGAGGTCAGGAATGGAGAGGCCCGAGTCTTTCGCGGTGACGTTGTGACCACCGAGAACCTGTCTGAGTGACGCTTGTCCGGTGGAGTGACCTGACTCCAGCAGCGACATCGGCCGCATCTGGATGACGGCAATTCTGCCAGCGCCAGAGTGCCGGTTGACGTCGTCGCTTGGGGTCGACGATCCGGTCAAGATGTAGAGGCCCTTGCTCGGGGCGCGGTCGTCGACGGCACGACGGACGTGGTTCCACAGGCTTGGGACCACCTGCCATTCATCGAGCAGCACCGGGCTCGGGTCGTCGAGCAGTAGATCTGGGGCCACGGTTGCCGCGTTGCGGGCCGATGGATCGATGTCCAGGCGGTAGGTGGTGGCTGCCGTCTGGGTTGCCGTCTCTGTCTTGCCGCACGCCTTCGGACCCTCGATGACGACTGCACCGATGGCGCTCAGCCGTTGGTCCAGCTCGTCGTCGACGACGCGGTCGCGGTAGCCGTTGCCTGTCGCCATCGCTCGGGCTCCTGACGCTCTCTTGATCGCCGGACTGCGGGCAGCTGTCGCGGATCTAGCAGAAATCATACCGCTAATGTTGCAGATTCCATAGCCCTGACCTAGCGGAATCCATAGGTATAGGTAACCCATCGTTGCGCTGCAGCTCACGTCGTCACACCTTCCGCTGCGACGCAACGGGCAGAGGTGGTCCAGGAAGGAGGCTGGCCGTACACCTGCGGATCCGCGCCTCAGCGCTCCGCTTGAGAAGGCCCCGCGCGGTGCAACGGGCGAGCGGGCCAAGCATGCGTTCTGGTGGCCAGGGGCGGGGTCGAACCGCCGACCTTCCGATTTTCAGTCGGACGCTCGTACCAACTGAGCTACCTGGCCCGGCAGCGGGCTCGGACTGCTCCGAGCACGCTGTGGCGACCCCGACGGGACTCGAACCCGCGGCCTCCGCCGTGACAGGGCGGCGCGCTAACCAACTGCGCTACGGGGCCTTGAACTGCAACCACCCGATCCTACCGGCAGCGTGGCGTCGTACCCCCAACGGGATTCGAACCCGCGCTGCCGCCTTGAAAGGGCGGTGTCCTGGGCCGCTAGACGATGGGGGCGCCGTTGACGCCCCACACGTGCCAGCGTCGAGGACGCGGATCAGCATAGGGGACGGCGTCGTCGTTCTCCAAAGCGGGAACATCTGGGCCGCTCGCGGGGCTGCCGCCAGGGACCGACGATCTCCACGAGAGGACCCGCATGAAGACCCGCACCCTGGGCACCGCGACCGTCTCCGCCATCGGCCTGGGCGGCATGCCGCTGTCGATCGAGGGCCGTCCCGACCGCGAGCGCGCCATCGCCACCGTGCACGCGGCGCTCGACGCCGGCGTCACGCTGGTCGACACCGCCGACGCCTACCACCTGCACGCGGACGAGGTCGGCCACAACGAGGCGCTGGTCGCCGAGGCGCTGCGCAGCTGGGGCGGCGACGCGTCGTCCGTGCTCGTCGCCACCAAGGGCGGCCACCTGCGGCCGGGCGACGGCTCGTGGACCCTCGACGGCTCGCCCGAGCACCTGCGCTCCGCCGTCCAGGGCTCGCTGCAGCGGCTCGGCGTCGAGCAGGTCGGGCTCTACCAGTTCCACCGCCCCGACCCCGACGTGCCGTACGAGGAGTCGGTGGGCGCGATCCGCGACCTGCTCGACGAGGGCGTCATCGCCCAGGCCGGCATCTCCAACGCGAACCCCGACCAGATCCGCCAGGCCCGCGAGATCCTCGGCGGGCGGCTGGCCAGCGTGCAGAACCAGTTCTCGCCGCAGTTCCGCTCCAGCCAGGCCGAGCTCGACCTGTGCGACGAGCTCGGCATCGCCTTCCTGCCGTGGAGCCCGCTCGGCGGCATCTCGAACGCCGCCGACCTCGGGACGTCGGCCGCGGCCTTCGCCGAGGTGGGCGAGGCGCACGGCGTGAGCCCGCAGCAGGTGGCGCTCGCGTGGGAGCTGGCGAAGTCGCCGTGGGTGGTCCCGATCCCGGGGTCGAGCCGGCCGGAGACGATCCGAGACTCGGTGCAGGCGGTCGACCTCGAGCTCACCGCCGACGAGCTCGCCCGCCTCGACGCCGCCTGACCGCTTCGGGGCGGGCAGACTGACCCCGTGGTCGAGATGAGCGAGGCCGAGTTCGAGGACGCCGTGTCGGCGGCCCTCGACGACGTGCCCGAGGAGCTCACCCGCCTGATGCGCAACGTCGTCGTGCTGGTCGACGACGAGCCGCCGCCCGACGAGCCGTCGGACCTGCTCGGCCTCTACGTCGGCGTGCCGCTGACCGAGCGCGACCACGGCTGGGGCGGCGGCCCGCAGCTGCCGGACCGCATCATGATCTACCGCGGTCCGACGCTGCGGGTCTGCTCCGACCGCCGCGAGGTCGTCGACGAGGTGGCCGTCACCGTCGTCCACGAGATCGCGCACCACTTCGGGATCGACGACGCACGCCTGCACGACCTCGGCTGGGACTGAGCGCGCCAGGCCGCCGCTCAGACCAGACCGGCGTCGTGGGCGAGGATCGCGACCTGCACCCGGTTGCCGGCGTCGAGCTTGGTGAGCAGGCGTGACACGTGGGCCTTGACCGTGGCCTCGCTCATGTAGAGCTCGCGGCCGACGTCGGCGTTCGACAGCCCGCGCGCCACGGCGGCCAGCACCTCGCGCTCGCGGGCGGTCAGCACCTCGAGCCGTTGCTCGGCGGTGCGCCGCCGCGAGCTGCCGCCGTCGGCGAAGTGGCCGATCAGCCGGCGGGTGACCGCGGGCGACAGCATCGCCTCGCCCGCCGCGACGACCTGGACGGCGCGCACCAGCTCGCGCGGCGGCGTGTCCTTGAGCAGGAACCCGCTCGCGCCGGCCTCGAGCGCGCGGAAGACGTAGTCGTCGAGGTCGAACGTCGTCAGCACCACGACGCGCGGCGGCTCGTCGAGGGCGAGCAGCGCGCGCGTGGCGGCCAGGCCGTCGACCTTCGGCATGCGGATGTCCATCAGGACGACGTCCGGCCGGTGCCGCTGCACGGCGGCCACCGCGTCGGCGCCGTCCTCGGCCTCGGCCACGACCTCGAGGTCGTCGGCCGCCGCGACGATCATCCGCAGCCCGGCGCGCACCAGCGCCTCGTCGTCCACCACCAGCACGCGCGTCATGCCGCGCCCCCCTCGTCGGCCCCGCCCCACGGCAGGTGCGCGCGCACCCGCCAGCCCCCGTCGTCCGTGCGGCCGGACTCGAGCGTGCCGCCCACCAGCGCGACCCGCTCGGCCAGCCCGACCAGCCCCATGCCGCTGCCGGGCAGCAGGCTGCCGGCCGCGACCGGCACCTTGTTGCGCACGACCACGTCGAGGCCGCGCCCGGCCGCCCCGTCGAGCAGCACGGACGTCGACGCCGACCGCGCGTGCTTGTGCACGTTGGTGAGCGACTCCTGGACGACGCGGTGCGCGGTGCGGCCCAGGACGTCGGGCGGCGTGCCCTCGACCCGGCACTCCAGCTCGACCGCCACACCCGCCGCGCGCGAGGACTCGACCAGCGACGCGACGTCGGCCAGGCCGGGCTGCGGGGCGAGGTCGGCGCCGTCCGGTTTGGCGTCCGTGCGCAGCACGCCGAGCACGCCGCGCAGGTCGTCGAGCGCCTCGCGGGCCGTCGTGCGCACGAGCGCCGCGGTCCGCTCGACCTGCTCGGGCCCCGCGTCGGCGTTCACCTCGAGCGCGCCCGCGTGCAGCGCGATCAGCGACACCTTGTGCGCCAGGACGTCGTGCATCTCGCGGGCGATCCGGTTCCGCTCCGCGAGCCGCGCCTGCTCGGCCCGCAGCTCGCGCTCGGCCTCGGCGGTCTCGGCGCGCTGGCGCAGCGAGACGACGAGGTCGCGCCGCGCGCCGATGTACGCGCCGATCGCGACGAGCGCGCTCCAGAACAGGGCCGAGCCGGCGAGCGTGGTGAACGCGTTGCTGCCGGTCACCAGCTCGCGCACGACGTCGGTCGCGAAGCAGAGCCCCACGACCATCGCGAGCACGCGGTCGCGCCGGCGGATGGTCAGGGTCAGCACCGCGAAGGCCACGGCCACCGGCAGCGCCGTGATCACCGCGATGACGAGCGTGACGAGGGTGACGACCACCGGGAACCGGCGGCGCCACCACAGCGCGACCGCGGCCGCGCAGCTGAGGACGAGCACCGTGAAGACCCAGCCGTCGGCGGCCTTGCCGTCCAGGCTGAAGGTGTAGCCCAGCCCGGCGCCCAACGTGATGAGCAGGATCGTGACGTCGCGGGCGCGCGGGCTGATCCGCGCGACGAACGCGCGCGCCCGCCGCCAGCGGCGCACGACCCCGGGCAGGACGCTCACGTCGTCCACCCTAGGGCGGCGGCCGTCGTCCGGGCGTCGTCCGGACGTCGGGTGCCGGGCCCCGAGATCACCGACTTTCGTCGGGGGTGGTCGAGCCGCGCGGCCGATCCGCCGCGGGGGTCCTCCCGGCCAGGCTGGTCCGCATGATCACGGTCCAGAACCTCACCAAGCGCTACGGCCGCACGACGGCCGTCGACGACGTCAGCTTCGAGTGCCGCCCCGGCACTGTCACCGGCTTCCTCGGGCCCAACGGCGCGGGCAAGTCCACCACCTTGCGCATGCTCACCGCGCTGACCCCGCCGACGTCAGGGACCGCCCTGGTCGACGGCAAGCGCTACCACGACCTGCCCAACCCGGGCCGCGTCGTCGGCGTCATGCTCGACGCCGCCGCGGCGCACGCCGGCCGCACCGGCCGCGAGACGCTGCGGGTCGCCGGGCAGGTGCTCGGCACGTCCCCGCGCGCGGCCGACGACATGCTCGAGCGGGTCGGGCTGGCCCAGGCCGCCGGACGTCGCGTGGGCCAGTACTCGCTCGGCATGCGCCAGCGGCTCGGCATCGCGGTCGCGCTGCTCGGCGACCCGGCCGCGCTGGTGCTCGACGAGCCCGCCAACGGCCTCGACCCCGAGGGCATCCGCTGGATGCGCGAGCTGCTGCAGGACTTCTCGGCCCGCGGCGGCACGGTGCTGCTGTCGAGCCACCTGCTCAGCGAGGTGCAGGCCACCGTCGATCGCCTGGTCGTCATCGGCAAGGGCCGGATCGTCGCGAGCGGCGACCTGCACGAGCTGCTGGCCGGCTCGGGCGTGAAGGTCCGCGCTCTCGACAGCGCCGCGCTGGGGGCGGCGCTGCAGACCGCGGGCCTGTCGCCCACGCCGACCGCGGACGGCGGCTGGGCCGTCGACGCCTCGCCCGAGCAGGTCGGCCGCGCGGCCGCCGCTGCCGGGCAGGTGCTGGTCGAGCTGCGCGCCGCCGACGGCGCCGGCCTCGAGGACCTGTTCTTCAGCCTGACGGCGGGCACGACGCTCGCCGCCCCTTCGACCACCGAGGACGCAGCATGAGCACCGCCGTCTCCACCCCCGTCAGCACCGCTCCGTCGCCCGGGCGCGTGGCGTCGTCCGGTGGTCGCGTCGTGCGGCCGTCGTTCGTGCGGCTCACCCGGATCGAGCTGCGCAAGGCCGTGGACTACCGCGCCGGGCGGTGGGTGCTCGGCGTCATGGTCGCGCTGGGCCTGGTCGGCCTGGTGTGGCTGGTCTGGCAGACCTGGCACGCACCGACGTCCGACCCGATCAGCTTCCGCGACTTCACCGACGTCGCGCTGCTGCCCACGGCGATGCTGCTGCCGGTGCTGGGGATCCTGGCGATGACCGGTGAGTGGACGCAGCGGACGGCGCTCACGACCTTCACGCTCTCGCCGCGCCGCGTGCCGGTGCTGCTCGCCAAGCTCGTCGCGGCGGTGCTGCTCATGGTGGCGGTGATGGTGGCGGTGATCGCGGCCGCCGCTGCGGCGACCGCGCTGGCCGGAGCGATCTCGGGCAGCCCGGTCGACTGGACCGAGTCGTGGAAGTACTGGGTCGGCACCTTCGAGACCCAGGCGCTGTTCGTGCTGATGGGCGCGGGCTTCGGCGCGGTCATCCCGATCACGGGCGTGGCGCTGACGGCGTTCTTCGTGGCGCCGCTGCTGTTCTCGGTCATCGCGAACACCGTGCTGAAGTCGGCCGGTCCGTGGTTCGACGTGTTCAGCACCTTCGACCGGCTGGGCGCGTTCCGCCTGGACGGCAAGGGCTGGGAGTCGCTGACCTCGGTGACGATCTGGGTCGTGGTGCCCCTCGTGGCCGGCCTGTGGGCCAGCGTCCGGCGCGAGGTCAAGTAACCCCTCCCGCACTTGTGAAGGGTTGCCAACCCTTCAAGCGCCTCTGAAGGGTTGGGAACCCTTCACAAGTCGGGGTTGGTCAGCTGCGGCGGGCGCGGGTCTTGGAGGCCGGCGCCTGCCGCAGCATGCGCAGCACGGCCTTCTCGATCGCGCCGTGGGTCGCGGGGTGACCGGGCCCGGCGCCCTCGCCGAGCTTGCGCAGCGCGTGCTCGACCGTGACGCCGTCCTCGAACAGGTCGACCACGCGCGGGTCGACGTACGACGCGCGCGCCACGGTCGGGGTGTTGCCGAGGTAGTCCGACACCTCGCGCATCGCCCGAGCGACCGCGCGCTTGCGGGCCGTCGGGTTGGTCGCGGCGTTGGTCGAGACGGCGAGCGCGACGGCCGCGAGCACGGTGCCGTGCCAGGTGCGGAAGTCCTTGGCCGAGACCTCGCCGCCGACCACCTGCTTCACGTACTCGTTGATGTCCTCGCTGGTGATGTCGCGCCAGGGTCCGCGACCCTCGCGGAACGCCAGCAGCTCCTCGCCCCCGCCGCGACGGCGCTTCAGTGCGCGCACGGCCTCGAGCACCTCGGGCTCGCCGAGCGCGACGTACCGCTCCTTGCCGGACTTGGCGACGTACTCGAAGACGATCTCGTCGTCGGTCACGGTGACGTGGTCGCGCATGATCGTCGCGAGGCCGTAGCTGCCGTTCTGCTCGGCGTAGGTCTCGCCGCCGATCCGGAAGAAGCCGAGGTCGAGCAGGCGGAACGCGGTGGCCAGCGCGCGCTCGCGCGGCATGCCGTCGAGCGCGAGGTGCTGCGACACCTGCTGGCGCGCCTTCGGCAGCCGCGCCGCCACCTCGAGCACGCGGTCGTGCTTGGCCTGGTCGCGCTGCCGCCGCCACTCCTGGTGGTACAGGTACTGGCGCCGCTCGGCGGCGTCGGTGCCGACCGCCTGGATGTGCCCGTTGGGCCAGCGGCAGATCCAGACGTCGTCCCACGCCGGCGGGATGACGAGCGCCTTGATCCGGGTGATGACCTCGGCGTCGGTGACGCGCTCGTCGCGGTCGAAGTACAGGAAGCCCTTGCCCCGCCGGCGGCGCGACAGGCCGGGCTGGGTCGGCGAGACGGTCCGCAGGCGCATGCTCGGAGCCTGCGGGCTGATCCGTTGCGCCGCAACCGGAAGCGTCAGCGAGCCGGTCGGGACGGCACCGAGAACTGACGGCGGACGAACGCGTCCCACGCGCGGTCGCCGCCGAACCGCCGCAGGGCGACCATGGCGCGCGCGGCCGGGGTGATGAGGTAGCGCGAGCGCGGACGACGGGACTCGACCGCCCGCCGGACGACGCGGGCGACCTTGGCGGGAGGCACCGAGAACGGGCCGCGGTAGCCGTCGGCCATGACCTGGTCGGCGTGCTGGCGCAGCTCGTCGTAGGGCGAGGCCGTGCCGCCGTCGGTCGCGGGGGCGTCGTCCGACGTGGAGGCGAGCGTGCCCGCGGCGACGTCGCCGAACCCGGTGCGGATCATGCCGGGCTCGACGAGCACGACCTCGACGCCGAACGGTGCGACCTCGACCCGTAGCGCGTCGCTGATGGCCTCGAGCGCGTACTTCGACGCGTGGTAGTACCCGCCGGCCGGGAAGGTGATGCGGCCGCCCATGGAGCCGATGTTGACGACGCGGCCGCGGCCGGCGCGGCGCATGCCGGGCAGCACGAGCTGCACTAGCCGCGACAGGCCGAAGACGTTGGTCTCGAACTGGCGTCGCACCGCGTCGATCGAGACCTCCTCGACTGCGCCGTACTCGCCGTAGCCGGCGTTGTTGACGAGGGTGCCGACCTGGCCGTGGGCCGCCTCGACGGCGGCGACCGCGGCGGTCATGGACGCCTCGTCGGTGACGTCGAGCGGGAGCACCTGCGCGCCCGCCTCGGCCAGCTCGTCGAGCGTCTCGGGACGGCGCGCCGTGGCGTAGACCGTGTGGCCGTGGGCGAGCAGGTCGAGGGCGACGGCCCGGCCGATCCCGCTGGAGCACCCGGTGACGAGGACGGGGTCGTGCAGGACCATGATGGTCGCTCCTTTGACTAACGTGCGTTAGGTGATATCTGAAGGTAACGCCTGTTAGGCTTCCAGCGCAAACCCCACCACTCCGAGGAGCGCTCGACCGTGCCTGCTGCCCGCGCCGCCAACCCTCGGGGGCAGGGCGCCCGGCTGCGCGACGAGCTGCTCGAGGCCGCCACCCGGCTGCTCGAGCGCGACGGGCGCGACGCCGCCCTCACCCTGCGCGCCGTCGCCCGCGAGGCCGGCGTCGCGGCGCCCAGCGTCTACGCCCACTTCGCCGACCTGGACGAGCTGGTCGTCGCGCTGGTCGGCCACCACCTCGCCGCGCTCGGGGCCGTCGTCCGTCGGTCGGCCCGGCGGGCGGGGGAGGACCCGGTCGCGCGCGTGCGGGCGGTCGGGCAGGCGTACGTGCGGTGGGGGCTCGCGCACCCCGGGCCGTACACGGTCGTGTTCGAGGGACGGGCGCTGCGCCAGCTCACCACCGAGCAGGAGCGGGCGATGACCGCGGGCAGCGGACTGCTCGACACCGTCGTCGAGCTCGCGGCAGCCGTCCCGCACGCCGGTCCGGGCGCCGCGCCGGACCCGCAGCTGGCGGCCGTCGCCGTGTGGTCGGCGCTGCACGGCGTGGTGTCGCTGCGGCTGTCGAAGCCCGCGTTCGAGTGGCCGCCGGTGCGGTCCCACGTCGACGCCGTCCTCGCGGGGCACCTGCCCGGAACGTGACCTCTGTCTCGTTCGCTCGTTGAGCCCGTCGGACGCCGTCCGGCACGGGGCCGGGGCGAGAGCTGGAGGACGACGGTGCGCATCAGCAACCGAGCGCGACCTGCAGGTGTCGGACGACGGGCCCGCTGGGGCGCCGTCCTGGTGGCCGGGGCGCTGGTGCCGCTCGGCCTGAGCGCGGCCCCGGCGGGTGCGGCGTCCTCGCAGGCGAGCCTGCAGCCGTGGTTGGCGAAGCGCCTGGGCGCGCTGTCGTCGGTCGCCTCCGAGCAGGTCATGGTGCACGGCACCGACATCGCGACCGCCAAGAAGGCCGTGCAGGCGTCCGGCCTGCACCTCACCACGACGTTCGACACGATCGGCGTCGCGGTCGCCAAGGGCACCAAGACCCAGATCCAGGCGGTGCGCAGCCAGCCCGGCGTCACCTACGTCGAGGGCAACCAGCCGATCGCGTTCAGCCTCGACCACTCCCACCAGGCCACCCGCGGCGCCGAGGCGGTCTCGACGCTCGACGGCGCCAACGGCTCGAGGCTCGACGGCAAGGGCGTCAGCGTCGCCGTGATCGACAGCGGCGTCGACCCGACCCACCCGTTCTTCAAGGAGGCGGACGGCGGCACCGCCGTCGTGCGCAGCCTGAAGTCGGTCTGCCTCGACGAGTCGACGCAGAGCACGAGCTGCATCGTCGACCTGCCGACGTCCGTCGACACCGACACGCTGTCGGGCGGCGGCCACGGCACGCACGTCAACGGCATCGTCGCGGGTCGCCCGACGACGACCACCGACGGGCGCAAGCTGCAGGGCGCGGCCCCCGGCGCCAAGCTCGTCGACATCTCCACCGGCGCGGTGCTGCTCATCGTGGGTGCCGACTCGGCGCTGAACTGGGTGCTCGAGAACCACGCGCACCCCTGCGGTGCCGGCGTCCCGGCGTCCACCTGCCCGCCGATCAAGGTCACGAACAACTCGTACGGCCCGACGGGTGGCGGCGCGTTCGACCCGAACTCCGCGACGGTCAAGCTGCAGCGCGCGCTGGCGGCCGAGGGCGTCGTGACGGTCTGGGCCGCGGGCAACGACGGCGGAGACGGATCGTCGTCGCTGACCAACCCGCCCGGCCAGGACCCGACCGGCGGCATCATCTCGGTGGCCTCGTACAACGACCAGAACACCGGTACCCGCAGCGGCACCGTCAGCGACTACAGCTCGCGCGGCGCGGCGTCGCAGACCTCGACCTGGCCGGACATCTCGGCCCCGGGCGAGAACATCACGTCGTCCTGCCGGCTGTACCTGCCCATCTGCTCGACCGGGCTCGACCCCGTGAACGGCCCCGGCGCGCTCGACATCGGCACCTTCAACACGATCAGCGGCACCTCGATGGCCGCGCCGCACATCGCGGGCATCGTGGCGCAGATGTTCCAGGCGAACCCGAGCGCGACCCCGGCGCAGGTCGAGGACGCCCTGAAGTCGACGGCCCACCAGTACACCGACGGCGCGGCCTACAGCACCGTCGGCGCGTACACCACGTCGTTCGACAAGGGCACGGGCCTGGTGGACGTCGTCGCCGCCGCGACGAAGCTGGGCGCCACCGCCCGCTGACCTCGACGAGAGGTCCTGCAGACCCAGCGGCCGGGCGCCAGGAGGGAGGCGCCCGGCTGCTGGCTGCCCGCCGCAAGGCGTGGTGAGTGGTGCGGTCAGGGGGTGGGGGTGCCGCGGCTGACGCGGTTGCCGCCGGCCCGCTTGGCCTCGTACATGGCCCGGTCGGCGGTGGCGACGGACGACGACACGGCCCGCGCGTCGCCGCTCGAGATCCCGATGCTGGCCGTGGCGGTGCAGTCGTCGATCGCGTCGACCGCCTTCACCATGCGCTGCGCCACCCGGTGCGCCGCCTCGACGCTCGCGCCCGGCAGCAGCGCGGCGAACTCGTCACCGCCGAGGCGCGCCACCAGGTCGCCGTCGCGCAGGTTCGTCGTCAGGGCCACCGCCACGCGCCGCAGGACGTCGTCGCCGGTGTCGTGCCCGAGCGTGTCGTTGATCTCCTTGAAGTGGTCGAGGTCGACCAGCAGGACGGCGACCGGCCGGCTCCCGTCGGCGGCCTCGCGCAGCGCCTCGACCGCGGCGTCGAAGGCCCGCCGGTTCGCGATGCCCGTCAACGGGTCGGTGCGGGCGCTCTCGGACACCCGCTCGTGCTCGGCCCGCAGCACGTCGTAGGACTGCATGGTCGTGGCGACGTGCAGCGACCGCAGCCGCTGCCGCCACAGGGCCTGCGCCAGCGCCTCGCCGTACTCGAGCGCGGCGGCGGCGTCGGCCGAACCACCGGACGCGAGCAGGTGCGCGCGGGTGTGCTGGGCGGCCGCGACCGCCGTCCAGGGGGCGCCCGGCCCGAGCGAGGCGATGGCCTGCTCGATCAGCTCGAGCGCCTCGGCGTGCTGGCCGCAGCGGCTCAGGGCCACCGCGTGGAACGGCGCGGCGCCCGAGAACTCGACCTCCATGCCGTGCGCCGTGATGCGGGCCTCGTACTTCTCGATGTCGGCGAGCGCGGCGTCCGGGTCGGGGCTGTCGGCCCGCGCGCACGCCGCGAGCAGCCCGCCCATGTCGCGCCAGCGCTTGCTCTGCGGCCGGCCGGCGGCGTCGCGCGCCCGTGAGGCGAACGACTCGGCCTCGCGGCTGTGCTTCTCGGCCTCGGCCGGCTGCCCGACGCGGTAGAGCTCGAGCGCCCAGTCCAGGTGCAGGTAGGTGAGGTTGAGCAGCCACATGCAGGCGGCGTCGGTGCCGTCGTCCGAGCGCAGGCTGAGCTCGAAGGCCGCCTCGTACTGCGGCACCGCGAGCTCGTAGAGCCGCAGGTGGTGGTAGCCCAGCGCGACACCGGTGTGGGCGCGGCTGGCCACGCGCGCGTCCAGCCCGCTGGCCTCCGCGCGCGCCCCGGCCTCGGCGTCGACGAGGTCGCGCAGCACGGCTTCCATGTCCTGCTCGGCGATGTCCTGCTCGCCGAGCCGCAGCCGTTCGTCCGCCCGCAGGGCGAGGGCGCACGAGCGCCAGCCGGGGCTGCCCTCGCGGTCGGCCGCCGCGACCATCAGGTCGCACGCCGCCATGCAGGCCCGGTCGTCGCCGATCACGGCCAGCGCGACGGCCCGCGCGTAGTGCAGGGCGGGGGCGCCGTCGACGAGGTCGCCGGTGGGCTCGCGGAGCAGCCGCTCGGCCTCCGCGAGCACCTCGTGCTCCTCGCCGGACTGCGCTCGCTCCAGCAAGCGCGTCGCCAGCTCGCCCTGCTCGTCCATCCCGCTCCCCGCTCGGCCCCCGACCCTGAAGGGTCAGGTCGGCAGTCACCGTAGTGAGGTTGAGCGCTTGCCGCAGGCTGCACACGCCGAGCCGTCGGGGACGTCCGGATCGTCCCGTTGTCCCACATGTCGAGAGGCCGTGCCACCAGGTGGACGGTGTGCGACCATCGACGGGTGATCCCCGCGCAGCCCCACCTCGTGAGTCGACGCCACGTCGACCTCGGGCGCACGCGCAGCATGATCTGTCGCGGCGTCTGAGCCGCCCTGACGACGTCGACGTCGTCCCCTCGCACCGTCCGGCGCGCTGCAGCGCACCCGCGGAGCCCTCAGACCCCGAGGACGCATGACCGCCACGACCCCTTCCCAGACCGCACCCGCGGGCCGGCCCGTTCCGTCGCAGGGCCAGTGGGCCCTGGGCGACCGCACGCCGCTCAACGGCAACGAGCGGTTCAAGGCCGAGGACGACGCGCTGAACGTCCGCGCCCGCATCGAGCAGGTGTACTCGCGCGAGGGTTTCGACAGCATCACGGACGACGACCTGCACGGCCGCTTCCGGTGGTGGGGGCTCTACACGCAGCGCAAGCCCGGCATCGACGGCGGCCGCACGGGTTCCCTCGAGCCGCACGAGCTCGAGGACCGCTACTTCATGCTGCGGGTGCGCGTCGACGGCGGCGCGCTCACCACCGAGCAGCTGCGCGTCGTCGGCGAGCTCAGCACCGAGCTGGCGCGCGACACCGCCGACATCACCGACCGGCAGAACGTGCAGCTGCACTGGGTGCGCGTCGAGGACGTGCCCGAGATCTGGCGCCGGCTCGAGGCCGTGGGGCTGCAGACCACCGAGGCGTGCGGCGACTGCCCGCGCGTCGTCCTCGGCAGCCCGGTCGCCGGCATCGCCGAGGACGAGATCGTCGACCCCAGCTGGGCGATCGACGAGATCCAGCGCCGGTACGTCGGCGACCCGGCCTTCAGCAACCTGCCGCGCAAGTACAAGACGGCGATCACGGGCATGCCCACCAACGACGTCGTCCACGAGATCAACGACGTCGCCTTCACCGCCGTCGTCCACCCCGAGCACGGGCCGGGCTTCGACCTCTGGGTCGGCGGCGGGCTCTCGACCAACCCGCGCCTGGGCGTGCGGCTGGGCGCGTGGGTGCCCCTGGACGACGTCCCCGACGTCTGGGCGGGCGTGACCTCGGTCTTCCGCGACCACGGCTACCGCAAGCTGCGGCACAAGGCCCGGCTGAAGTTCCTGCTCGCCGACTGGGGACCCGAGAGGTTCCGCGAGGTGCTCGAGCAGGACTACCTCGGGCGACGGCTGCTCGACGGCCCCGCCCCCGAGCCCACCGCGGACGTCGGCGACCACGTCGGCGTGCACCGCCAGCGCGACGGGCTCAGCTACGTCGGCGCCGCCCCGACCGTCGGCCGGGTCTCGGGCACCCTGCTCACGCAGCTGGCCGACCTGGCCGAGGCGCACGGCTCGCAGCGCGTACGCCTCACGCCGCACCAGAAGCTGCTGGTGCTGGACGTCGCCGACGACCAGCTCGAGCCGCTCGTCGACGGCCTGCGCGAGCTCGGTCTCGACGCCACGCCGAGCCCGTTCCGCCGCAGCACCATGGCCTGCACCGGCATCGAGTTCTGCAAGCTCGCGATCGTCGAGACGAAGGCGCTCGCGGCGCACGCGATCAGCGAGCTCGAGCATCGCCTCACGGACGTCTTCGGCGACCTCGACGCCCCGATCTCGTTGAACGTCAACGGGTGCCCCAACTCCTGCGCGCGCATCCAGGTCGCCGACATCGGGCTCAAGGGCCAGATCGTCACGGACGACGACGGCGAGCAGGTGCCGGGCTTCCAGGTGCACCTCGGCGGCGCGCTCGGCCTCGACCCGGGCTTCGGCCGCAAGGTGCGCGGCCTCAAGGTCACCGCCGAGGAGCTGCCGGACTACGTCGAGCGCGTCGTCCGCCGGTTCGTGGCCCAGCGCGAGCCCGGCGAGCGGTTCGCCACCTGGGCCGTGCGGGCCGACGAGGAGGCGCTGGCGTGAGCACCACCACCGCGGACCTGCGCGAGCGGGCCGAGCAGGCGGGACGAGACCTCGACGACGCCCCCGCGCTCGAGGTCGTGCGGTGGGCGGTCGAGGCCACCGGCGGCCGGCTGGCCGTCGCCGGCAGCATGCAGGACGCCGTCCTGCCGCACCTGGTCTCGCAGGTGCTGCCGGACGTCGACGTGCTGTTCCTCGACACCGGCTACCACTTCGCAGCCACGCTCGAGACCCGCGACGTCGTGGCCCGCCGGCTCGATGTGACCGTCGTCGACGTCCTGCCGCGCCAGACGGTGCAGGAGCAGGACACCGAGCACGGCCCGCAGCTGCACGACCGCGACCCCGGGCTGTGCTGCTTCCTGCGCAAGGTCGACCCGCTGGCCCGCGCGCTGGAGCCGTACGCCGGCTGGGTCACCGGCGTGCGCCGGGAAGAGGCGCCGACCCGTGCCGCCACCGCCGTCGTCGCCTGGGACGAGAACCACGACATGCTCAAGGTCAACCCGCTCGCGCGCTGGACCGCGGACGACGTCGAGGCCTACCAGGTGCAGCACGACCTGCCGCGGAACCCGATGGTGGCGCAGGGTTTTCCGAGCATCGGCTGCGAGCCCTGCACCCGCCGCGTGGCACCGGGTGAGGACCCGCGGTCCGGCCGGTGGGCGGGCACCGACAAGGTCGAGTGCGGGATCCACTCATGACCCAGCTGCTGCCCGCGAGCGCGGTCGAGGCCGACGTCCCGTACCGGCTGGACGAGCTGGACGCGCTCGAGAGCGAGGCCGTCCACATCATCCGCGAGGTGGTCGCCGAGCTCGAGCGCCCGGCCCTGCTCTTCAGCGGTGGCAAGGACTCCGTCGTGATGCTGCACCTGGCGGCGAAGGCGTTCTGGCCCGGGCCGCTGCCCTTCCCGCTGCTGCACGTCGACACCGGGCACAACTTCCCCGAGGTGCTCGCCTTCCGCGACACCACCGTCGAGCGGCTCGGTGCGCGGCTGCACGTCGCGCGCGTGCAGGACTACCTGGACGACGGCCGCCTGCGCGAGCGGGCCGACGGCACGCGCAACCCGTTGCAGACCCAGCCGTTGCTGGACGCCATCGCCGAGCACCGGTTCGACGCGGTCTTCGGCGGCGGCCGCCGCGACGAGGAGAAGGCGCGGGCCAAGGAGCGCGTCATCAGCCTGCGCGACGAGTTCGGCCAGTGGGACCCGCGCAACCAGCGCCCGGAGCTCTGGAACCTGTACAACGGCCGACACCGTCCCGGCGAGCACATGCGCGTCTTCCCCCTGAGCAACTGGACCGAGCTCGACGTCTGGCGGTACGTCGAGCGCGAGCGGATCGAGCTGCCGGCGCTCTACTACGCGCACGAGCGCGAGGTCTTCGAGCGCGACGGCATGCTGCTCGCGGTCGGCGAGCACGCCCGGCCGCGCGACGGCGAGCACGTGCAGACCCGGCGGGTGCGCTACCGCACGGTCGGCGACATGTCGTGCACCGGCGCCGTCGAGAGCGACGCGCTGACGGTGCAGGACGTCGTCGTCGAGGTCGCGGCGACGCGCATCACCGAGCGCGGGGCGACGCGGGCCGACGACCGGCTCAGCGAGGCCGCGATGGAGGACCGCAAGAAGGAGGGCTACTTCTGATGAGCACCCTCCTGCGCCTGGCCACCGCCGGCTCGGTCGACGACGGCAAGTCCACGCTCGTCGGGCGGCTGCTGCACGACACCAAGTCGGTGCTCGCCGACCAGCTCGACCACGTCGAGCGGGTCAGCCGCGACCGCGGCCTCGAGCGCGTCGACCTCGCGCTGCTCACCGACGGCCTGCGGGCCGAGCGCGAGCAGGGCATCACCATCGACGTCGCCTACCGCTACTTCGCCACCGCCCGCCGCTCGTTCGTCCTGGCCGACTGCCCGGGGCACGTGCAGTACACGCGCAACACGGTCACCGGCGCGAGCACGGCCGACGCCGTCCTGGTGCTGGTGGACGTCCGCAAGGGCGTGCTCGAGCAGACGCGGCGCCACCTCGCGGTCGCCGCGCTGCTGCGCGTGCCGCACGTCGTGGTGGTGGCCAACAAGATCGACCTGGTGGGCTTCGACCCCGCGGTGGTGTCCCGGCTCGACGCGCAGGTGCAGTCCCTGGCCCGCGAGCTGGGCCTGGCCGACGTCCGGGTCGTGCCGGTGAGCGCGCTGGACGGCGACAACGTCGTCGAGCGGTCTGCCCGCACGCCCTGGTACGACGGGCCGGCCGTGCTCGAGCTGCTCGAGCAGCTGCCGCCGGTCGACGACCCGCGGCACGAGCCGTTCCGCCTGCCGGTGCAGCTCGCCCTGCGGCCGCAGGGCGGGGCGCGCGACCCGCGGCACGTCGACTACCGCGGGTACGCCGGCCAGATCGCGTCCGGCGTCGTGCGCGTCGGCGACCCCGTCGTCGTCCTGCCGTCGGGGCGGCGCACGACGGTCGCCGGCATCGACACCGCCGACGGGCCGCTCGACGTCGCCTTCGCGCCCCGCTCGGTCGCCGTGCGGCTGGCCGACGAGGTCGACGTCTCGCGGGGCGACCTGATCGCCGCCGCGGACGACGCTCCCGAGCCCACGCAGGACCTGCGCGCCACCGTGTGCTGGCTCGGCGACCGGCCGCTGCTGCCCGGCGCGCGCGTGCTGGTGAAGCACACTACGCGCACGGTGCAGGCCGTCGTCCGCGAGGTCGTCGGCCGGCTCGACCTCGACGACCTCGCCACCAAGCCGGCAGAGTCGTTGCAGCTCAACGACATCGGCGTGGTGCAGGTGCGCCTGGCCAGCCCCGTCGTGGCCGAGCCCTACGCCGCGCACCGGCGCACCGGCGCGTTCCTGCTCGTCGACGCCCAGGACGGCGCGACGCTGGCGGCCGGGATGGTCGCTTAGCGACAGATGGGGCCAGTGGGGTGGTCTTCGCCGTTCGGGCACCGTGCGGCTCCGGTGCGTGACACCATGGGTCGTCTGCGTGTCGTTCGCGACGGAGGTGGGGATGGCCGACGGGGGGCAGGACACCGCGCGCCACCTCCCGGTGCCCGCGCAGTCCGTGCTGCCGCCGGAACGTTGGCTCAAGGTGCTCGTCGAGGCGCAGCACCACATCGCGCGGTCCGGGCCGGCGCCGGACGACGTCGCGCAGGCACTCGTCGACGAGACCCATCGCATCCTCGGCGGGTCGGTCGCGGTGCCGCTGCTCGACGCCGGGCACCTGCGCATCGCCGCGGTGGCCGGCGTCACCGGCGGTCTGCTCCAGGCCGGTCACCGGCTGTCGGCCCGCGGCACCCTGAGCGAGAAGTCGCTGCTGCTCGGCGAGCCGCTGCTGTGCCACGACGCGACCACCGACCCGCGCATCGCTCCGGTGATGCACGAGCGGTACGGCATGCGCTCCCTGGTCGTGGCGCCGGTGCGCCACGGCGGGATCTCGCTCGGCGTCGTCGTCCTGGGCTCGGCCGAGCCGCACGCGTTCTCGCAGGAGGACTGCGACGTCCTGTCGCTGCTGGCCTACTCGGCGTCCGCCGCGATGGTGGCGTCGACGATCCGCACCGACCTGGCCGGCGAGCGGCTGCGGCTGTCGGCCGCGTCGAGCCTCACCGGCACGGGCCTCTGGCGCTGGGACGCGGTCGCCGACGAGCTGCAGTGGTCGCCGGAGATGTACGACATCACCGGTGTCGACGAGTCGGTGACGCCGACGCTCGAGCTGTGGGAGTCGTTGCTGCACCCCGACGACCGCCGCCGCTGCTCGATGCAGGAGCACGTCGCCGACTCCCCCGAGGGGCGCACCGAGACGCTGCGGCTGCGCCACGCGGACGGCGGGTGGCGCGAGCTGGTGGCCTGGTCGCGCGCGATGCTCGACGGCGACGTCCTGACCGGTGTCTTCGGCGCGACGGTCGACGTCACGAGCCAGCGCGGCGCCGAGCGCGAGGTGGCCCGCATGGCCGCGCGCGACGGCCTCACCGGCCTGGCCAACCGCACCGTCCTCGACGAGCTCACCCGGCGCAGCATCGCCACGCTGCCCGAGCCCGACCCGGCCGAGCTGCTGCCGATCGACGGCGACCTCGCGGCCGACCTCTCCGACGGGCTGGGCCCGCTGGCGGCGCTGCTGCTGCTCGACCTCGACCGGTTCAAGCTCGTCAACGACACCCTCGGCCACGCCGTCGGCGACGCGCTGCTCGTGGCCGTGGCCGACCGGCTGACCAGCGCGCTCGAGCTGCACGACGTCAGCGACTGCTCGCCGACCGTGGCCCGGCTCGGCGGCGACGAGTTCGTCGTCCTGCTGCCATGGGTCGCCGGTGTCGAGGCCGCGGTCGACGTCGCGCGCTGGCTGCTCGACGAGGTGCGCCAGCCGATCACGGTCGAGGGCGTCGAGCTCGTCTGCACCGGCAGCATCGGCATCTCGGTGGCGTCGCACGCGGGTCGCGCCGGCGGCGAGCTGTTCCGCGAGGCCGACCTCGCGATGTACCGCGCCAAGACCGCGGGTCGTGACCGGGTCGCCCTGTACGACAGCGCCCTTCGCGCCGAGGCCGAGTCGCGGGTGCGCGCCGAGCGGCGGCTGCGGGCGGCCATCGAGCGCGGCCGGCTGGTCGCGGTGCACCAGCCGATCGTGCGGCTGGCCGACGAGCGCGTCGTGGGCGTCGAGGCGCTCATGCGGTTGGTGGACGACGAGGGCGACCTGGTGCTGCCCGAGGGCTTCATCGACGTCGCCGAGGACACCGGCCTGATCGTCGAGCTCGACCGCTGGATGCTCGAGACCGGCGTGGCGCGCCTCGCGCAGTGGGCGGCCACGGGCGAGAACGAGCTGATGATGCAGGTGAACGTCTCGGCGCGGACCTTGAGCCAGCCCGGCTTCGACGGCGAGGTGACCCGGCTGCTCGAGCGGCACGGCGTGCCGTCGTCCGCGCTGCGGCTCGAGCTCACCGAGACCAGCCTGGTGCCGGGCGACTCACCGGCGCAGGACGCCATGCGCGCGCTCAAGGCGGTCGGCATCCTCACCGGCGTCGACGACTTCGGCACCGGCTACTCGGCGCTGTCGTACCTGCAGGACCTGCCGGTGGGGTTCATCAAGGTCGACCGGTCGTTCGTGAAGCGGCTCGACGGCACGTCACGGCCGAGCGCCGTCGTCCGGGCGATCGTCGAGCTCGCCCACGCGCACGGGTACTCGGTGACGGCCGAGGGCGTCGAGAGCACCCAGCAGGCCGAGCTGCTGCGCGACATGGGCTGCGACCACGCGCAGGGCTGGCTCTTCGGCCGCCCCACCGTCGAGCAGGCGCCGACGCGCACCTGGATCGAGAACCGCCGCGGAGCCGCTCCCGCCCGCTGACCCGGTCGCAGTTGATCACGTCATGCAGGGCCAGGCCTGCTGTCCAAGGGTTGCAGCCCTTGGAAAGCAGGCCCGAGCCTTGGCATGTCCTGGCGGTCAGCCGTTCTGGTGTCGGCGCGGGGCGCCGTGACGCGGGCCGCCCTCGCGACGGGGGCCGCCCTCGCGACGGGGGCCGCCCTCACGACGGGGACCGCCCTGGCGCGGACCGCCCTCGCGACGACCGGCGTAGCCGCCACCGCGCCGCGGACGGGCCGGACGGCGCGGGAACAGGTCGCGCTCCTCGACCAGCTCGCCGCTCGGCGTCGCACCACGGGTCACCTGCAGGACGGCGTCGTCGAACGGCCGCACCATCTCGGGCGTGGTCTCGACGCCGGCCGCCGTGGTGAGGCGGTCGACGAGGCGGCGCTGGTGCGGCAGGGCCAGGGTGATGACCGTGCCGGTGCCACCGGCGCGGGCCGTGCGGCCGGCGCGGTGCAGGTAGTCCTTGTGGTCGGCCGGCGGGTCGACCTGGACGACGAGGCTGACGTCGTCGACGTGGATGCCGCGAGCCGCGACGTCCGTGGCGACGAGAACCGGCACGTGGCCGTCCTTGAACGCGCCCAGCGTGCGGTTGCGCGCACCCTGGCCGAGGCCGCCGTGCAGCGCGGCCGCGCGGACGCCCTGCTCGCGCAGCTGGCCGGCGACGCGGTCGGCGCCGAGCTTGGTGCGGACGAACACGACGGTGCGGCCCTCGCGCGCGGCGAGCGCGGCGGTGACGGGCGCCTTGTGGGCGGGCTTCACCAGCCACACGTGGTGCTCCATCGTCGTGACCGACGCGGTGGCGCCGTCCGTCTCGTGGGTCACCGGGTCGGTCAGGTAGTCGCGCACGAGACGGTCCACGTCGCCGTCCAGCGTCGCGGAGAACAGCAGGCGCTGGCCGGTGCTCGGCGTGTGGTCGAGCAGCTCGGTGACGGCGGGGAAGAAGCCCATGTCGCACATGTGGTCGGCCTCGTCGAGCACCGCGATCTCGACCTCGGAGAGGTCGCAGGCGCCGCGGTCGACCAGGTCGGTCAGGCGGCCCGGCGTGGCGACGAGCACCTCGACGCCGCGCTCGAGCGCGCTGATCTGCTTGTGGTACGGCAGACCGCCGGCGACGAGCTTGACCCGCACGCCCATGACGTGGGCGAGCGGCTCGAGGCTGTCGTGCACCTGCATGGCGAGCTCGCGGGTCGGCACGAGGACGACGGCGCGGGGCTTGCGCGGGTTGGTGCGGCCGCCGGCGAGCCGCGCGAGCATCGGCAGGCCGAAGGCGAAGGTCTTGCCGGAGCCGGTCTGGCCGCGGCCGAGGACGTCGCGTCCGGCCAGGGCGTCGGGGATGGTCGCGGCCTGGATCGGGAACGGCGCGGTGACGCCGTCGCGGGCCAGCCGCTCGACGAGCAGCTCGGGCAGGCCGAGGGCCAGGAAGGCGTTGTCGGCGGCGACCTTGACGGGTCGCACGCGCTGACGGTCGGTGCTGGGGTGGTGCGAAGACAAGAGGGTGAACTCGTTTCGTGACGGCTGGCACGACGACGAGCCGCACAGCGGCGCTGCTGGCGAGGCGTCGACACGCCGGGCGCTCCAGGGGGCACCCGTGGCACCGGACGTCAGCGGTTGCTGGCCGGTGGGGTGTCGGAGCGCCGAGATGTGACGTGCCTGGGGCCGCCAGCCGCCCGGGACGGACCCGTTCAGCTCGACGGCGCGCGCCGACGTCCTCCATCCTACCGGCGCCGCGGGGGTGGTCATGACCACGTGCGACGAGACGCCGGTCACGGACGGCGCGCGAGCGGTTCCCCGGTGGCCGGGTTTGTCCGGCGGGCGTAGAACTGTCCCGGACCGCGATCTTCGTACCGCCGAGCGAGAGGACGACCCATGTCGGACGCGCGAGAGGACGCCGCGCCGTCGAGCTCGGCCCAGGAGCACCACGGCAAGGTGGTCATGCTCTCGGTGGCGGCGGCCGTGGGCGGCTTCCTGTTCGGCTTCGACTCGTCGGTGATCAACGGTGCGGTCGACGCGGTCGAGAGCCAGTTCGAGCTCTCGTCCTTCGTCACCGGCTTCGTCGTCGCGATCGCGCTGCTGGGCTGCGCGGCGGGCGCCTGGTACGCCGGCCGCTGGGCCGACCGGTGGGGCCGCACCCGCGTGATGCTGATCGGCGCGGTCCTCTTCTTCGCCAGCTCGATCGGGGCCGGTCTCGCGTTCTCGGTGTGGGACCTCGCGTTCTGGCGCCTGGTGGGCGGTCTGGGCATCGGCATCGCCTCGGTGATCGCGCCCGCCTACATCGCCGAGATCGCCCCCGCCTCGATGCGCGGGCGGCTGGGGTCGTTGCAGCAGATGGCGATCACCATCGGCATCTTCGTCGCGCTGCTCTCGGACGCCTTCTGGGCCAACACCGCCGGGGGCGCGAACGACCAGATCCTGGGCCTGCCGGCGTGGCGCTGGATGTTCCTGGTGGGAGTGGTGCCGTCGCTGGTCTACGGCGTCCTCGCGCTGCAGATCCCGGAGTCGCCGCGCTACCTGGTGGCCAAGGGCGACCTGAAGACGGCCGCCGACGTCCTGCGCCGCTTCGTCGGCCTGCGCCAGCCCGACCGCAAGATCGACGACATCCAGAAGACGATCGACCGCGAGCACACGCCGTCGATGAAGGACCTGCGCGGCAGCACCTTCGGGCTGATGCCGATCGTCTGGGTCGGCATCGCGCTGTCGGCCTTCCAGCAGCTGGTCGGCATCAACGTGATCTTCTACTACTCGACGACGCTGTGGCAGGCCGTGGGCTTCAGCGAGTCCGACTCGTTCGTCATCTCGGCGATCACCGCGGTGACGAACATGGCGGTCACCGTGGTGGCCATCGCGCTCGTCGACAAGATCGGACGTCGGGTGCTGCTGCTCGCGGGGTCCGCGGGCATGGTCGTGGCGCTGGGGGCCATGACGCTGGCGTTCACCCAGGCGGTCATCACCGTCGCGGACGACGGCACCAAGACGCCGCAGCTCGGCAGCCCGTGGTCGGGCATCGCGCTGGTGGGCGCCAACCTCTTCGTCGTGTCGTTCGGCGCGACGTGGGGACCCGTGGTGTGGGTGCTGCTGGGCGAGATGTTCCCCAACAAGATCCGGGGCGCCGCGCTGTCGGTGTCCGCCGCCGCGCAGTGGATCACCAACTTCATCATCACCACGACCTTCCCGCCGCTCTCGGCGGTCTCGCTGGTGCTCGCCTACGGGCTGTACACGGCGTTCGCGCTGCTGTCGTTCTTCTTCGTGCTCTGGAAGGTCGACGAGACGAAGGGCCGCGAGCTCGAGGACATGACGGGCGACGTCCGGTCGCGCCGGGCGCCGGCGGAGGCGCGGACGTAGGAGGGTTCGCCCGGTTCGCCCCCTCGTGCCCGTTGCGCGTCGGTGAACGGGCGGAAAAAGATCGTGCGATCGGGACTGTCGGTGGGCTTCCCTAGGTTCTTGCTTGCATCACGCAAGCAGTTCTGGCCAGCTCTCCGGGAGACCCCGTGTCCGACTCACTTGCCCCCGCGTCCGCCGAGACCGGCGCCGACGCCCCCGACCCGCGCCGGTGGTGGGCGCTGACGGTGCTCGCCGCCGCGCAGCTGATGATCATCCTCGACGCCTCCATCGTGAACATCGCACTGCCGTCCGCGCAGAAGGCGCTCGACATCAGCAACGCCGACCGGCAGTGGGTCGTCACGGCCTACACGCTCGCGTTCGGAGCGCTCCTGCTGCTCGGTGGTCGCATCGCCGACTACACCGGCCGCAAACGCACCTTCATCATCGGCCTGCTCGGCTTCGCGGGTGCCTCGGCGCTCGGTGGCCTGGCGCCCAACCAGCAGCTGCTCTTCGCGGCCCGAGGCCTGCAGGGCGCGTTCGCCGCGCTGATGGCCCCCGCGGCGCTGTCGATCGTCACGGTGATGTTCACCGAGCCGAAGGAGCGGGCCAAGGCGTTCGGCGTCTTCGGCGCGCTCGCCGGCGGCGGTGCCGCGATCGGCCTGATCGTCGGCGGTGCGCTCACCGAGTACACCTCGTGGCGCTGGTGCCTCGGCGTCAACGTGCCGGTCGCGCTGGTCGTGGCTGCCGCCGCCACCGTGCTGGTGCACGAGAGCAAGGCGCACGGCGACACCCGGTACGACGTGCCGGGCGTGCTGCTCGCCACCGGTGGCCTGTTCTCGCTGGTCTACGGGTTCACCGAGGCCGCTCGCGCCGCGCACCCCGAGATCGCCGGCGACACGTCGGTCAAGGGCTGGACCAACGGCGCCACCCTGACCTTCCTCGGCCTCGCCCTGGTGCTGCTCGTGGCGTTCGTGCTGTGGGAGCGGCGCAGCCCCAACCCGATGCTGCCGCTGCGGGTCGTGACGCACCGCAACCGCGGCGGGTCCTACCTGGTGTTCCTCTTCGTGGGCGCGGGCCTGTTCGCCATGTTCCTGTTCCTCACCTACTACTTCCAGATCAACCTGGGGTACAGCCCGCTCAAGGCCGGCTTCGCGTTCCTGCCGTTCAGCGGCGGGATCATCGTGTCGGCCGGCATCGTCGCGCAGCTGCTGCCGCGCTTCGGGCCCAAGCCGCTGATGGTGCCCGGGCTGGTCATGGCCGTGGTCGGCATGCTCCTGCTCACCCGCATCGACGTCGGCACGGCCTACTGGTCGCACGTGCTGATCCCCGAGCTGCTGATGAGCTTCGGCCTGGCCGGGGTGTTCATCCCGGCGTCCAGCACGGCGCTGCTCGGGGTCGAGCCGCACGACGCCGGCGTGGCCAGCGCGGTACTCAACACCTCGCAGCAGATCGGCGGGTCGCTCGGCACGGCGCTGCTCAACACGCTGTTCGCCGGCGCGGTGACGGGCTACATGGCCGACAACCTGCGCTCGCCGCAGGACGCGCCGCGGCTGCTGCCGTCGGCGTTCGTGCACGGCTACCACGTGTCCTTCTTCTGGGGCGCGGTGATGTTCGGCTTCGCGCTGCTGGTGGCCGGCCTGGTCATCAACGCCCGCAAGCAGGACGTGCCGGCCGACGGCGTGCCGGTCGCGGCCGCCTGACCGCTCGGCCCGGGAGCGCACCGGCGCGGCCTCGCTAGGCTGCGCCGGTGCGCCGACCCCGCCTCGTCCCCGCCCTGCGGATCGCGGTGCTCGGGCTGGGCGCGGTGCACTGCGCGGCGCAGCTGCTCGAGGTCCGGCCGCTGGTGCTGGCGACGAAGCCGCTGCTGGTGCCGACGATCGCGGCGCTGGCCGTCGCGACGTCCCGGGCCGCGGGTCGTCGTCCGTCGCCGTGGCTGCTCTCGGCCCTGGCGGCCAGCACCGCGGGCGACGTCGCCCTGATGTCGGGGTCGACGCCCGCGTGGCTGGCGGGCATGGGCGCCTTCCTGGTGGCGCAGGGCTGCTACGTGCGGCACTTCGCCGAGCTGGGTGCGCTCGACGCGCTGCGCCGCCGCCCGGCGCCCGCCCTCGCCTACGGCGCCGGCTGGGTCGCGGCCAACCTCGCCGTCGGTCCGCACCTGGGCGAGCTGCGCTGGCCGGTGCTGGTCTACAGCGCGGCGCTCGCGACCATGGGCGCTTCGGCCTCCGCGCTGGGCGCGCGCCTGGCGTGGGGCGGCGGGATCTTCGTCGCGTCCGACCTGCTGATCGGCCTCGGCATCGCCGGCGTGGACGTGGGCGGCCAGGACGCCGCGGTCATGGCCACCTACGTCGCGGCCCAGTACCTGCTGGTCACCGGCGCCGTCGCCCGCGCCGACACGCCGGCCGCCGCTGGCTCTCCCGAGCGCATTTTCTCGAGCCCGTCTGCTTGAGATGGTGCGAAAGCGCTGCGGGGGCGCCGGGGCGGCTGCGATGCTCCCGCCGTGGCACGGACGACGGTGGTGGTGGGCCTGGCGCTGGTCGGCGCCGGCATCGCGCTGGTGCCCCTGCCCGGACCGGGCACGCCGATCCTGGTGATCGGCCTGCTGGTGGTGGCCGCCGGCGTCGCGCTGCTGGTGCAGGACCGGCGCGAGACGCGCAGCTGACGCGAAGGGGACATTCCGCGAAAGCACCCACGCCGCGCCACCGGGCGGGGCATGCTGCTGCGCCAGGCGAACAATTGCCGTGGAGCAGGGGTCGCGCATGCAGTTCAACGCACCGCCCGGGTGGCCGCAGCCGCCGGTGGGTTGGACGCCGCCGGCGGGTTGGCAACCCGACCACTCCTGGCCGCCCGCACCAGCCGGCTGGACGTTCTGGGTCCCCGCCCACCCGGTGGAGCACCACGACGTCGCGACGACCGAGCTGCTGCGTCCGCCGCCGCTGCGCTGGGCGCCGTCCGCCGTCGCCGGGCTGGTGGCCGCGGTGGCGATCGCGGTGCTCGTGACCTCGGTGATCAGCGCGGTGCTGCGCACCAGCGGCGAGGGGCTCGGCGCGGCGGCCGACCCGCGCCCGAGCCCGGCAGCGACCGCAACCACCGCAGCCAGCGCCGGCCCCGCAGCCACAGCAGCCACCGCCGTCCCCGCGACCGAGGCCGGCGCCGCGGGCACGTCGCTCGCGGCGCTCGCCCGCGTGCCGGTGAAGGGGCGTGCGCCGCGCACCGGCTACGAGCGCGCGGCCTTCGGCGCCGCCTGGAGCGACACCGACCGCAACGGCTGCGACACCCGCGACGACGTCCTGCGGCGAGACCTGCACGCGTACGTGCTGAAGGCCGGCACCCACGGCTGCGTGGTGCTGCGCGGCACGCTGGACGACCCGTACACCGGTCGCTCGGTCGCGTTCGTGCGCGGTCCCGGGACGTCGTCGCGCGTGCAGGTCGACCACGTGGTCCCGCTCGCCGACGCCTGGCAGAAGGGCGCGCAGCAGTGGGACGCGGCGCGGCGCGAGCAGTTCGCCAACGACCCGCTCAACCTGCTCGCCGTCGACGGCCCGACCAACCGCCGCAAGGGGGACGGCGACGCGGCGACCTGGCTGCCGCCCGACACCGGCTACCGCTGCCAGTACGTCGCCCGGCAGGTCGCGGTCAAGGCCGCCTACGGCCTGTGGATGACGGACGCCGAGCGCTCGGCGTCCGCCCGCGTGCTGGCCGGCTGCCCGCAGCAGCGGGGCCCGGCGGCGACGCCGTTCCACCTCGGCGGCGGACCCGTCGAGACGGTGCCGCCCGGCCGCTGAGCCCCGCCCCACGCGGCGCGCGGGCTGTCAGGCCAGGGCGCGGCGCAGTCTGACAACACCGACGTCCTCGCAGGTCAGCGCCCTGCTGACAGCAGGGAGCGGCGTCCGGGCGCGCGACGGGGGTGCCGGACACCTGGCGTCCGGGCGCAGGGTGTGCGCCGGCGGCCCGCAGGGGGGTCCGCCACCCCGCACCTGGAGGTCTCATGCCGTTCCGCCAGTCCCTCGCCGTCGGCCTCGCCGTCGCGTTTCTCGTGCCGGTCGGCGCGTCAGCAGCCAGCGCCACGGCCGCCGCGCTGCCCGTCGTCGACGTGGAGGCGACCGTCAAGGCCGCGCAGATCGACCCGCGGCGGGCCGACCACACGTACACGACCGGCGCCAAGGCGAGCGTCCTGGCGGTCGAGCGCGCGCTGCAGGCCAAGGGGATGCTCGACCAGCAGTGGGTCGACGGGTACTTCGGCAGCGAGACGGTGGCCGCCTACCAGCGGTTCCAGAAGTCCCTCGGCTACACCGGCCTGGACGCCAACGGCCTGCCCGGCAAGACCTCGCTGACCTCGCTCGGCACCAACCGCTACACGGTCGCGCACGTCGTGACGCCGGGCGCTCGCGTCTCGATGGACGGCCAGCTCGTCGACACGCGCACCAAGGCGATGATCGTCGAGGCCGAGCGCCTGCTCGGTCGCGACCTGGTGCTCGAGCAGGGCTCGTACAACCCCGGCGGCGACCCGACGTCGGCCGGCACCCACGACGGCGGCGGCGTCGTCGACATCTCGGTCACCGGCATGACCGCCAGCACGCGCACGACGGTGGCCAAGACGCTGCGCAAGGTCGGCTTCGCGGCCTGGGTGCGCAACCCGAGCCAGGGCGACTGGCCGTGGCACATCCACGCCGCGGCGATCAACGACACCGACCTGTCGAGCCAGGCGCAGCACCAGACCGGCGACTACTACCTCGGCCTCAACGGCCTGGCGGACCGGGCGGCGGACGACGGCCCGCACGTGCCCATCGTGACGTGGGAGGAGTACCAGCGCGCCCAGTGACGCCGGCCGCGCACGACCACCGCACCACCTGGCAGCAGGCACCACCCGACAGAACGCACCACCTGACAGCAGGCACCACCACCGATCCGGAGGACACCATGAAGACGCTCGGCAAGACCCTCACGACGGCGGGCCTCGCGCTCGCGGTCTCCGTCCCGGCCCTCGCGGCCAGCTCGCCCGCCTTCGCCGCCTCGCGCGACGGCGTCTGCAACGCCGGCGAGTTCTGCTACTACTACAACAGCAACGAGGCCGGCTCGGTCTCCGACTTCACCGGGTCGATCGACGACTACGGCACCACCCAGCCCAGCTGCTACGACTTCAAGGGCGCCGGCAACGGCAAGGGCCTGTGCGTCAAGAACAACGCGGCCTCGGTCTGGAACCGCAGCTCCGTGGCGGTGCGTGTGTTCTTCAACAGCGGCTACGGCGGCTCGTACCAGACCATCGCGGCGGGCGACAAGGCCAACCTCAACGCGACGCTGAAGAACAACAACGCCTCGCACGACTTCGGCCCGTTCGCGGCGCGCACCGACATGTCGTACGGGCTGTACAAGGCGACCGGCGGCCGGATCACCTGCGGCTTCGACGGCTACCAGAGCACGCCCGGGCGCCACGAGGGCATCGACATCGCGCGCAGCGTCGGCTCCGACGTCCACGCGCTCGTCGCCGGCACCGTGATCAACGTGGTCCGCGGCTCCACGGGCAGCGGCGGCCTGTCGACCATCGCGGTCTACAACGCCTCGCTCGACAAGACCGTCATCTACCTGCACACCGCGCCGCGGGCCGCCGTCACCATCGGCGACGCCATCAGCGTCGGCGAGGTCATCGCGGACGAGTCGTGGCACGGGGTGTCGTCCAGCGGCGCCGCGCACACCCACGTCGAGATGCGTCCGGGCCGGCACACGCTGGCGGCCAAGAGCGTCGGCGACCCGACGCTGGACAACCCGGACCCGACGTCCTTCTGGCACGCCCGCGGCTACAACGTCCACTGACCTGACGACCTGACGACTGAGGACGACGGACATGACCAGGACCAGGACGGCGCTCTCCGCGCTGCTGGCCGTGCTGGGTCTGCTGCTGACCGGACTGGCGTTCGCGCCGTCCGCGTCGGCGGCAGCCCGGGACGGGCACTGCGACGCGGGGGAGTTCTGCTACTACTTCAACAGCGGCGAGGCCGGGTCGATCTCGGACTTCACCGACTCGCTCGACGACTACGGAGCCACCCAGCCGAGCTGCTACGAGTTCAAGGGAGCCGGCAACGGCCAGGGGCTCTGCGTCAAGAACAACGCGGCGTCGGTGTGGAACCGCACCGGCAAGACGGTGCGGGTGTACTTCAACAGCAACTTCGCGGGGTCGCACCAGGACTTCGGCGCGGGCACCCGCGGCAACCTGAACGCCACGCTGAAGAACAACAACGCCTCGCACCAGCTGCTGTCGTCGGCACCGCCCACGGGCTGCAAGACCGACGGCACCAACACCACGCTGCCCACCACGATCCTCGTGTACCGCACGGGGCTCGGGCGGGTCGACCGGGTCAACTTCAAGACCTACGTGAAGAACGTGCTGCCGAACGAGTGGGTGTCGAGCTGGCCGGCGGCCTCGCTCGACTCCGGCGCCATGGCGGTCAAGAGCTACGCCTGGTACTGGGCGCTGCACTCGACCCGCAAGACGCCGGGCGGCGCGTGCTACGACGTCCGCGACGACACGGGTGACCAGGTCTACCGGCCGTCGTCCGCGGTGGCCTCGACCAGCGCAGCGGTCGACCGGACGTGGACGGTGCGGATGACCCGCAGCGGCAACGTCCTGCAGGCGCACTACTGCTCGACGACCACCGCGTGCGGTGGCTGGGTCGACGGCAACTGGATGTCGCAGTACGGCTCGCGCGACCAGGCCAACGCGGGCAAGGGCTACCGCGCGATCCTGCAGTCGTACTACACCGGGATCGTGATCACCGGCTAGTCACGACCACGGTCGCCAGGCGGCCCGGAACGGGGACTTCTCCCCCTTCCGGGCCGCCCGGTCTGCCGGTAACGTCCCCACCGCAGCCCGGCGACGTCGGGCGCGTGCTGCGAGGAGGCGGCCGTGGGGGACACGAAGGCGCTCGAGAGAGCAGCGGCGATCGAGGGGTTCGCCGCGGATCTGACGGCACTGCGCGACGCGGCGGGCAAGCCGTCGTTCCGCGTCATGTCGGGTCGGTCGCGGATCATCTCGCACACGACGCTGCACGAAGCGGCACAAGGGAACCGGCTGCCGAGCTGGGGCACCACGGTCGAGTTCGTCAAGGCCTGCGGGGCCGACCCGGCGGACTACCGCGAGCGCTGGGAGCGCGCCAGCCGCGCGGTGTGCCCGGCCGTCGTCCGGACGACGCCCGTGGTGCTCGTGCCGAGCGCGGCCGCCGCGGTGCCGACCCGGGGCAGGATCGACGTCCCGGTCGCCGACCCGCAGGACGCGCTGCCCGCGGCCGGGCCGTCCGGGCCGTCCTCGACCGTTCCCGAGCCGGGGGGCACCACGCCGACCGGACGACGGCCCCGCCGGCGCCGGGTCGTGCTCGTCGCGCTCGTGGCGGTGCTGCTGGTGGCGGGCAGCGGTGTCGCGTGGGCGGCGACGCACGGGCACGCGCCGACCGCCGCGACGCCGCCGCACCGGTACCTCGCGGCCGACTGCCCGGTGCACCAGCAGAACCCACCGGTGCAGGGGCCGACCCACGAGGGCGACAAGGCCGCCTTCGTCGCCGACATCACGCTGCCCGACTGCGCGCACGTCGCCCACGGGACGACGGTCGACAAGGTGTGGCGTCTCAAGAACGCCGGCACCGTCGCCTGGAAGGGCTACACGCTGCACCGCGTCGACCTGCCCCAGGGACGCGACACCTGCCAGACCATCGCCGACGTCCCGGTGCCCGACACGGCGCCCGGCAAGCTGGTCGACGTCACGGCCGAGATCACGGTGCCCGGCGCCAGCGGCTTCTGCTTCGTGCGGTTCAAGATGCTGGACGCGTCGGGTCAGGTCGCCTTCCCCGGCAGCCGGCCGGTCAACTTCCAGGTCGTCGTCGACTGAGCGCCCGAGGCAGCCACTCGAGCTGGCGGCTGCGGTGGAACGCCTCGCCGCCCTCGTGGTCGTTGAACTCGTACACCTCGACGTCGGCCGGGCCGCCGTAGGCGTTGACCGCCGCGAACACCGTGGTCGGCGGGCAGACGAGGTCCATCAGCGCCACGGAGAACAGCGCGGGCGCGGTGGCGAGCCGGGCCAGCACGGCGCCGTCGAAGCTGGCCAGCGTGGCGAAGGTCTGCGCGACCCGGTCGCGGTGCGCGGCGAGGTACCGCACCAGCTCGAGGTACGGCTCGGCCTGCGCCACGGCCGCCGCACGCGGCAGGTCGCACAGGAACGGCACGTCGCACAGCAGTGCCGCCACCGCTCCCGGCGCGAGCGCGGCGGCTGCCAGCGCCATCGCGCCGCCCTGGCTGCCACCGGCCGCGACGACCCGCTCGGGGTCGACCGCCGGGTGGGTCGCCACCACGTCGAGCGCTCGCACGGCGTCGACGAAGACCCGCCGGTAGTAGTACGTCTCCCGGCTCTCGACGCCCCGCGTGAGGAACCCCGGCTGCGCGGGGCCGCCGCCCGCCGGGTCGGCGGTCGCGCCCGTCGTCCAGCCGCTGCCCTGTCCCCGGGTGTCGACCACGAGGTGCGCGTAGCCGGCTGTGGCCCAGAAGACGTGCTCGTGCGGCAGACCGCGCCCGCCGTTGTAGCCCTGGTACTGGACGACGGCCGGCAGCCGTCCGGTGCGCAGCGGGGCGGCGGGCAGGTGCAGCCACGCCCGCACCGGGTGCTCGTCGGCGCCGGTGAACGTGACGTCGAAGGTCTCGACCGCGACCAGCCCGGACTCGACCGGCTCGAGCTCGACGCGGGTCGCGGGAAGGTCGAGAGCGTTGCGCCAGAACGGCTCCAGGTCGTCCGGCGGGACGACGGAGGTGCGGTGCTCGCGCACCTGCTCCAGCGGTCCGTCGACCTGCATCAGCCCGCGACGACCTCGACGTCCGGGAGGAGCACGCGGTCGGCGCCGACCTGACGGGTGCTGCCGACGAGCTCGAGCCGGACGACGGCGCGGACGTCGGCGCTCGACGCCCCCACCCTGAGCTCGACCGCACCGGGCTCGACGACGCGCGCCAGGTCGCGGCCGGTGAAGGACGTGAGGTCCGCGTGCAGCGTGAAGCGGACCCGCCGCCGGTCGCCCGGCGCGAGGTCGACCCGGGCCGCGGCGACCAGCTGCTGCACCGGCCGCACGACGGAGGCCACCTCGTCGTGCAGGTAGACCTGCACGACCTCGCTGACCTCGCTGTCCGCGTCCGACCACAGCTCGACCTCGAGCTCGGCCGTCCCGTCGGTCGCCCAGGTCGGGCTCGACGTCCGCACCTCGCCCCAGGTCGCCGAGGCGTAGGAGAGCCCGTGGCCGAAGGGGTACAGGGGTGTGGGGTCGACCGCGCTGACCTCGCTGCGCTGCCCGAGCGGCGGTGCGAGGTAGGTCCACGGCTGGGTCGCCCCGGCGCCGGGGAAGCTCACCGGCAACCGGCCGGACGGGTTGACCGTGCCGGTGAGCACGTCGGCGACCGCCCGACCGCCCTCCTCGCCGGGGAAGAAGCCGCAGACCACCGCGGCGAGGCGGTCGGCCTGCCGCGACAGGTCGTACGGACGCCCGACCAGGAGCACCGCGACGACCGGGGTCCCGGTGCGCAGCAACGCCTCCAGCAGCTCCTCCTGGCGTCCGGGCAAGGTGAGGTCGGCGACGTCGCAGCCCTCGCCGGAGGTGCCGTTGCCGAACAACCCGGCGCGGTCGCCGAGCACGGCCACGCAGACGTCGGCGCCTCGGGCCGCCTCGACCGCCGCCGCGAGCTCGTCGTCGGTGCCGCCGAGCACCGGGCAGCCGAGCGCGTACGAGACGTCGGCCGTCGCGGCCAGGGCCTCGCGCACGGTGGGGATCGCGAGGCCGCGGTCGACGTCCTCGTGGTGCACCAGCACGTGCATCGGGAAGGAGTAGCAGCCGAGCATGGCCTCGAAGGTGTCGGCGTTGGGGCCGACGACGGCGACGCGAGCGTCCTGCCGCAACGGGAGCGTGCCGTCGTTCGCGAGCAGGACGACCGACCGCCGCGCCAGGTCGAGGGCCAGGCCGCGGGCCGCGGCGTCGTCGAGGTCGACGTCGGACGGTTCCTCGGGCTGCCACCCCGGGTCGAGCAGGCCGAGCTCGCACTTCTGCTGGAGCACCCGGCCCAGCGCCCGGTCGACGAGCTTCTCGTCGAGCGCCCCGTCGCGCACGGCGCCGAGCAGCGGATCGGCGAACGCGTTGACCGACGGCAGCTCGACGTCGATGCCCGCGGTCAGCGCGAGCGTGGCCGCCTCCGCAGGGGTGGCTGCGACCCGGTGCAGGGTCTGCAGGAAGGCGACCGAGAAGTAGTCGGCGGCGACGGTGCCGGTGAAGCCGTAGGTGTCGCGCAGCAGCGTCGTGAGCAGACCGGCGTCGGCGGCCGCGGGGACGCCGTCGGTGTCGGTGTAGGAGTTCATCACCGACCGCGCCCCGGCCCGCAGCGCCATCTCGAACGGCGGCAGGACGACGTCCGCGAGCTCGCGCGGGCCCATCGACACCGGTGCCAGGTTGCGGGCCGCGCGCGAGGCGGAGTACCCCGCGAAGTGCTTGAGCGTGGCCACGACCCCCGTGCTCTCCAGCCCGCGGACGTAGGCGCCGCCGACCAGGCCGACCAGGAACGGGTCCTCGCCCATGGTCTCCTCGACCCGGCCCCACCGCAGGTCGCGGACGACGTCCAGCACGGGGGCGAGGCCCTGGTGCACGCCGAGCCGTCGCATCGTCGACCCGACCTTCGCGGTCATCCGCTCGACGAGGTCCGGGTCGAACGACGCGGCCCAGCACAGCGGCGACGGGTAGACCGTCGCGCCCCAGGCGTTGAGGCCCGTCAGGGTCTCCTCGTGCACCTGCGCCGGGATGCCGAAGCGGTTGGCCGCCACGACCTCCCGCTGGCGCCGCGCCAGCGAGGTCAGGCCGTCGAGGGGCGACACCGGCACGGTGCCGAACGGTCGGGTGAGCTGCCCGAGCCCGTCGGCGATCTGCTCCTCCCACGGCTGACCCGGACCGAGCGCCTCGCTCAGCATGGGCGCCATGTCGCCGACCTCAGGATCGACGGACCACACGCCGGACAGCTGGGACACTTTCTCCCGCAACGACATCCGGCCGAGAAGGTCGGCGACGCGGGCCTCGACCGGCGCGGAGGGGTCCTGCCAGAGGTCGATCATGACGCCCCCAGGGCGGCGGTGGAGGCCCGCGCCACGAGCGTGGTGCCGAGCGTGACGTGGTTCTCGCGCAACGGTTCTCCGGCGATCAGCGCCACGAGCATGTCGACGGCCTGGTGCCCCAGCTGCCGGATCGGCTGCTGCACGGTCGTCAGCGGGATGGGCGCCAGCGCGGACTCGGGCACGTTGTCGAACCCGACCACCGACAGCCGGCCGGGGACGTCGACACCCAGCTCGGCAGCGACCTCGAGCACGGCGAGGGCCGACAGGTCGTTGGCGCCGAACACCGCGGTGGGCGGGTCGTCGGCGGTCATCAGCCGACGGGCGGCCGCTCGCGCCTGCTCGGGCTCGAACTGGCCGGGCTGCAGCAGCGACTCGTCCACGGGAACTCCGGCGGCGGCGTGGGCCTCGCGGTAGCCCTGCTCGCGCAGCTGCGCCGACACCAGGTCCGGCCGGCCGGTGACCATGCCGATGCGCCGGTGCCCCAGCGAGAGCAGGTGGTCGACGGCGAGGCGGCCGCCCTGCAGGTTGTCGGCCGCCACGTAGGGGAGCTGCGACGGCCCGGTGTGCGGGTCGACGGCGACGACGGGTCCGTCGTACTGGACGTCGGTGACCGTGGGCGTGACGAGCACCGCGCCGTCGACGAGCGTGCCCATGACGCGCGAGAGGTAGCGCCGCTCCCACCCGACGTGCTCGTCGACCCGGCCGCCGGCCGAGTACGCGACGAGCTCGTACCCCGTGTCGCGCAACGCGTCTGCCGCGCCCTTGAGCACCTCGGTGCTGAACGGCTCGAAGTCCGCGACCAGCACGCCGACCACGTTGGTGCGCCGGTTGCGCAGGCTGCGGGCGACCAGGCTGGCCTCGTACCCCAGCCGGTTGATCACGCCCGTGACGTTCTCGACCGTCTCCGAGGAGACGCCGTACCGCCCGTTGATGACCTTCGAGACCGTCGAGACCGAGACGCCGGCCTCGGCCGCCACCTGCTGCATGGTGACCCGGCTCGACGGCCCCGGACGGCGCCCGCCGTCGTCCGGGGTGGTGATCGGGTCCATGGTCCTGTCCTCTCCGACGTCCACGCCGTTAGCCCTTCACCGCGCCCTGGAGGCCGTTCACGATGCGCCGTTGCAGCGCGAGGAACAGCACCAGCGCGGGGATCATCGCGATGGTCGTGAAGGCCAGGACGCCCGCGGTGTCGGCCGAGTGCTCGGTCGAGTAGTCGGCGACGCCGAGGGGAAGCGTACGCATGTCGTCGCGCAGCAGCAGCAACGGCAGCAGGTACGCGTTCCACGACGTCACGAACGCCAGCACCCCCACCGTCACCAGGCCCGGCACCGACAGCGGCAGCGCGATCCGCCAGAACACGCCGACCCGCGTCGCACCGTCGATGAGCGCGGCCTCCTCCAGCTCGCGCGGCAGCGCCATGAGGAACGGGCGCAGGATCACCACGGTCATCGGCAGCGCGAACGCCGCCTGCGGCAGCGCGACGCCCCACCAGGTGTTGCCCAGCTGGAGGTCGCGCGTGACGAGGATGAACAGCGGGATGATGGCGACGGCGGCGGGGAAGAGGAGTCCCAGCACGAAGACCATGAAGAGCGGCTCGCGGAACCGGAACCGGTAGCGCGCCAACGGGTAGGCCGCCATGACGCCGGCGAGCACGGCCACCACGGTGGTGATGATCGCGATGACGGTGGAGTTCAGGGCGTAGCGCCAGAAGGCGTCGTTGGTCACGACGTCGGCGTAGTTGTGGCCGACCCACGGGCTCGGGAGACCCGCGGGGTCGCGGGCCAGCTGCTCGTTGGTGCGGAAGCCGCCGATCGCGCCGTACAGCACCGGTCCGAGGGTCACCGCGACGACGACGGCCGCGAGCGCGTAGACGAGCGGGCCGCCCCCGCCGAAGGAGCGCCGTCGCCGCCGGCCGCCCCAGCGGTCGACCGTGGTGGTGGTCATCGGGTCGCCTCCGTGTCACGGCGCAGCACGAACACCTGGTACAGCAGGGCCATCACGAAGGCCACGGCGAACAGCACCACGGACGCCGCGCCGGCCACGCCGTAGTTGTGCCGCTGCGTGCCCTGTCCCACGAGGTAGGTCGCCATGGTCGTCGTGGCGTTGGCCGGACCGCCGCCGGTGAGCACCCAGACCATGTCGAACAGCTGCAGCGACCCGATCATCGACAGGAACGCCCAGGTGCGGATCGTCGGGCCCAGCAACGGGATCGCGACCCGCCGCTGCACCTGCCACCAGCTCGCGCCGTCCAGCTGCGCGGCCTCGTACAGCTCGTCCGGGACGCTCTGCAGGCCGGCGAGGAAGAGCAGCACCGCCATGCCGACGTACTTCCAGGTCAGGACGACGAAGACGGTGCCGAGGGTGAGGGACGGCGTGCCGAGGAAGCCCTGCTCGGGTGGGGTCAGGCCGACCGCGCGCACCAGCCCGTCGACGACGCCGGAGTCCGGCTGCAGCAGCTGGAACCAGACGACACCGGCGATGACCTCGGCGACGACGTACGGCACGAACACGACGGTGCGCAGCACACCGCGGAAGCGGATGCGTCGGTTGAGCAGCAGGGCGATCGCGAGCCCCAGGGGCAGCTGCAGCAGCAGCGACAGCACCACCACGACGAGGTTGTGCGCGACCGCTCCGGTGAAGACGTCGTCCTGCAGGACGCGCTGGTAGTTGCGCAGCCCGACGAACTCGTCCATCGGGCCGAAGCCGCGCCAGCGGTAGAACGACATGCGCACCGCCGACACGACCGGCCACACGACGAAGACGCCCATGAGCAGCAGCGCGGGCGTCACGAAGACCGCGACCTCCACGCGCTGGCGCCACGACCCCTCGCGCCCGGTCGCCCGGCGTGCCAGGGCACGTCGGGCGACCGGACCACGCGTGGACGTGGCGCGGACTGCTGCCCCCTGCTGCGTCACCGTCGGATCACTTCTCCTCGTCGGCCGCCTGCTGGGTGGCCTTCACGACGTCGGCGGACGACGCCTTCCCGGCGAACAGCAGGGCGATCTCGTCGTTCATCGCGCCGCCGACCGACGTCCCGAACGCGGTGTCGAAGTACAGCTGCACGTACGGCGAGTCGTCGCGCACCTTCAGCAGCTCGGCGAGCGCCGGGTCGGACACCGAGCCGGTCGCGGCCGGGTTGGTCGGCAGGCCCATGTCGTTCTTGGCGAAGCCGGTCTGCACCTCGTCCGACAGCAGGTACTTGACCAGGTCGACCGCGGCGGACGGCGCGTCCTTCGAGACCGCCCAGGCGTCACCGCCGCCGAGCTGGGCCTTCGGGTCGCCCTGCCCGCCGTCCACGGCCGGGAACGGGAACCAGCCGGTCTGGTCGCCGAGCCCCTTCTTGTCGTCGGTGAGGCCCTGCATCACGCCGGGCTCCCAGTGGCCCTGCAGCTCGGTGGCCACCTTGCCGGTCGCGAGCAGGCCCGACGCGGACGTCGCGCCCTCCTGCGCCGGGGTGCTCAGGAAGCCGTTGTTGAACGGCTTCTTCTGCAGCAGCGTCTGCAGCACGTCACCGGCCTTGACGAAGCACGGGTCGCTGAAGTCCAGCGACTTCACCGCGTTCTGCAGCACGGTCTGCGGGCACGACCGCAGCGCGGTGTAGTACCAGTAGTGCGCGGCCGGCCACTTGTCGCCGGCGCCCACCGAGAGCGGCGTCTCGCCCGCGGCCTTGAGCTTGCCGATGTCGTCGTAGAGCTCGTCCATCGTGGTGGGCGTGGCGGTGATGCCGGCCTTGCTCCAGAGCTGCTTGTTGTACCAGAAGCCCACCACGCCGAGGCTGAACGGCAGCGCGTACGTCTTGCCGTCGACCTGCCAGCCCGCCACCGAGCCGCCGATCTTCGAGATCTCGGACGACGCGTCGCCCGACAGGTCGCGCACCAGCCCGGCGTCCACGTGGTCGGCCAGCTCGCCGCCGCCGCGCTCCATGTAGATGTCCGGCAGGTCGCCGCTCTGGAACGCCGCGTCGAGCTTGTCGACCATGTCCTCGTGGGCCATGGCGCTGATCTCGACGGTGACGCCGGGGTGCTTGGCCTCGAAGTCCTTCGCGACCTTCTCGTAGTAGCCCTTGCCGGGCTCGTTGTTCGAGTTGTGCCACCACGTGATCGTGGTCTTGCCACCGGCGTCCTTCGAGGAGTCGCCGCTCCCGCCACCGCCGCACGCCGCCGTGGCCAGCAGCGTGCCGGCGCAGAGCACGGCGACCGCTGCGGCTCGAGTTCTCGTCGTCATCGAGCGTCCCTTCGGGTCCGCCACGCCGGTGTGACGTGGACCACGCTGACCGAGGGTGCAGCAGGGCGACGTGCTGTGTCAATCGTTATCGATAACGTTTTCCATCAGGCGGTTGGGCTGGCCGTCAGGTGGGAGATCACCCGGCCGAAGAGCTCGGCCACCTCGTCGGGGCTCACCTCGAGCGTGGCGGCGCCGGCGTAGAGCTCGACCTGCGTGGTGCCCTCGCGCGGCCCGGGACCGCCGTGCCTGAGGAACACGCCGGACTCCTCGGACACGTCGAGCAGCGCCTCCTGGACGTCGTCTGGCGAGCCGGGGAGCACGACGTGGAACAGCGTCGTGGCCGGCGGCGCGACGACCTCGACGACGTCCGCGAGCGCTGCGGCCAGCGCCTGCGCGTGGGCCACGTACTCGGGCATGCGCGGCAGGTGCTCGCGCATCCCGCGCCGGGCGCCGAGGGCGAGCGGCCAGAGCGACGGCAGGGTGCCGCCGAGCCGGCGCCGCCAGACCCGCGCCGCCGCGACGTGGTCCGCCGGCCCGACCAGCACGGCCCCTGCCGTGGCGCCCAACCCCTTGTAGAGCGAGACGTACGCGGTGTCGGCCAGCCCGACGACGTCCGCGAGCGGCCGGTCGTACGCCGGCCCGCACTCCCACAGCCGCGCGCCGTCGAGGTGCAGCGCGACGTCCCGGTCGTGGCAGCGCTGCGACAGCTCCGCGAGGTCGTCGAACGGCACCAGCTGGCCGCCGGTCTCGCGCTGCGGCAGCTCGACCAGCACCGCGCCCACGCCGTCGACGCCGAGCAGGTCGTCGGCCGTGACCAGGGCGTGCGGGTCGCCGACGGCACGGACGTCGAGCCCGTGCGCCGCGGTGAGCGCGTCCTCCTCGTGCACCACCGGGTGCGACGACGGGTGCATGGTCACCACGCGCCGTCCGCGCTGCTCGGCGTGCAGCCGCAGCGCGATGCCCTGCGCCATCACGCCGCTGGGCAGGAGCACCGCGGCCTCGGTGCCGAGCAGCTCGCGCACCTGCTCCTCGACCTCGCTGACCACGCCGCCGTCGCCGTAGCGGTCGGCGTCGACGCCACGAGATGCCTCGTCCTGCAACGCTTCCAGCGTCTGGGCGGGCGTCGACCGCCCGTGCGCGTAGAGGTGGCGGGTGCACGCCTCGGCGACGGCGCGGGTGCGGTCGACCATGCGGGGTCCTCTCGTCAGAGTCCGGTGACCCACTCACCGTAGAAGAGGCCCACGCCGGCGACGACGCAGATCCCGGCGACGATCCAGAACCGGATCACGATGGTGATCTCGGCCCACCCGACCAGCTCGAAGTGGTGGTGGATCGGCGCGATCCGGAAGACGCGTCGTCCGGTGAGCCGGAAGCTCGCCACCTGGATCACGACCGACAGCGTGATGAGGACGAAGAGCCCGCCGAGCAGGGCCAGCAGCAGCTCGGTGCGGGTCAAGATGGCGAGCCCGGCCAGGGCGGCGCCGAGGGAGAGCGAGCCGGTGTCGCCCATGATGATGCTGGCGGGGGAGGCGTTCCACCACAGGAACCCGAAGCAGGCGCCGGCGATCGAGCAGGCGACGACGGCGAGGTCGAGCGGGTCGCGCACCTCGTAGCAGCGCGGGCCGGCCGCCACCAGGCAGCTCTGGTTGTACTGCCACAGGCTGATCCCGGTGTACGCGCCGAACACCATGATCGAGGCGCCGGCGGCCAGGCCGTCGAGGCCGTCGGTGATGTTGACGCCGTTGGAGGCCCCGGCCACGAGCAGGTTGCACCACACGACGAACAGCACGACGCCGAGCAGCGGGCCGGCCGCACCGAGATCCAGCGCGGTGTCGCGCACGACCGAGATCGCCGCGGACGCCGGAGCGTGCCCGTCGGCGTCCTCGGCCAGCAGGGCGGGGAGGGCGAAGGCGACGGTGACCAGCGCCTGGCCGAGCAGCTTCTGCTTCGACGTCAGGCCCAGGCTGCGCGCCTTCGAGATCTTGATGACGTCGTCCAGGAACCCGACGACGCCCATGCCGACGAGCAGCAGCAGGACGAGCAGCGCGCTGAGCGTGATCCGGCCCGGCGCGACCTGCACGAGGTCGGTGGCGTTGGCGCCGAGGAGCACGAGGTGCGAGCCGAAGTAGCCGACGAGGGCCGCGGCGATGATGACCGTGCCGCCCATCGTCGGCTTGCCGCGCTTGTAGTGGTGCTGCGTGAGGTCGTCGCGGATGAACTGACCGAAGCCGTGACCGGCCAGGTACCGCACCAGCAGCGGGGTGCATAGCAACGAGAGCACCATCGAGATCCCGCCGGCCAGCAGGATGTTCACCATGCGTCGGCCCCCCTGCGCGTCTGGCTGCGCGCGGTCTCGTCGTGCCCCCGTCGGTCGGGGACCAACCTAGGGCGACGGCGCCGTCGGGCCGGGGACGCCACGGCCGGGCAGTTGTGGAGGACCCGTGCGGAACCGCGCTCTCGGGTGGGGTTGGCAGATCGAGATGGTGCTAGTACCATTAGCACCATGCTCTGGACCATCGACCACACCTCCGCCCAACGCCTGCAGGACCAGGTGGCGGCGGTCGTCGTCCGCGGGCTGCGCGACGGCGAGCTCTCGGTCGGCGAGCAGCTGCCGCCGGCGGCCGAGCTGGCGACCGCCCTGTCGGTCGACCGCAACACCGTGCTCGCGGCCTACCGGCAGCTGCGCGACGCCGGGGTCCTCGAGTTCCGACGCGGGCGCGGTGCCCGCATCGCCGCGTCGACGGAGCCGGGCGACCTCGCGCCGGTCCGCGACGCCGTCCAGGCCGCGATCGACCTCGCCCGTCGCTACGGGCTCGGTCCGTCCGACGTCATCACGCTCGTCAAGGAGATGTCATGAGCACCACTGCGTACACCGGACGGGCCACCAACTGGCCGAGCGTGGTCGTCAGCGGGGTGCTGCTGGTCCCGCTGCTCGGCCTCGCGCTGAGCGCCGGGACGGCCGTCCGCACCGGCACCGCGGTCGTGGCCCTGGCCCTCGTCGGCCTGCTGCTCGAGGTGATGACGGCGTCGGACGTGCGGGCCTCGTGCGGGCCGCAGGGGGTGAGCATCTACTGGGGTGTCGTGGGCTGGCCGCGGCTGCGGTACGCGCTGGACGACGTCCTGGAGGCCTCGGTGGTCGACGTCCCGTGGTGGGCGGTGAGCTTCGGGTTCTGGTGGACGCCGTGGCGCACCGTCTGCACCGTGCGCAGCGGTCCGGCGCTGAGGCTGCGGCTGCGCAGCGGACGGCGCGTCACGGTCACCGTGCCGCAACCGCACGCGGCGGTGGCTGCTCTGGGCGCGGCTCGCTCGGTCGACGCCTGACGCGCGTGGCGGTCGTGGGCCCCGTGGGGATCGAACCCACAACCCGCGGATTAAAAGTCCGCTGCTCTGCCAGTTGAGCTAGAGGCCCGGGGGCCGGATGACAGGCTCCCTGGTCGAAGGATAGGGAACCCGGCGCTCAGTCCTGGGGCGAGTCCTGGACGGCGGACGGCGCGCCGGACCGCTCGAAGCCCTTGAACCGCGTGCCCTGGTGGGTCAGCTGGCCGTGGTCGGCCTCGGCGAGCAGGCCGAACTCGCGCCCGTCGAGCGGCAGCTCGAGCCGCTCGCCGGACGCGAGCTGGAAGGTCGCGTAGTAGCGCGTCACGACCCGGGTGTCGTGCCCGCCGCCGCCGGTCTCCTGGCGCTTGGTCACCACCGTCGCCGGCACCGTTGCGAGCGGGGACTCGTTGTTCGCCTGCCACTGCATCCCGCCCTGCACGAGTCGGTAGAGGACCACGCCGACGACGACGACGAACAGGACCACGAAGACCACGCCGAAGGCGCCGAAGGCCCCGAGTCCGGTGTCGCCGAACCCGCTGTCGCCGGACGGGTCGAAGCCCAGGTCGGACGGGTCGGTGACCTCGGTGATGAGCGTGCGGAGCAGCATCGGAACCCCCTGGGACGACGTCGTCGGAGCGAGGATGGCACGAGGCGGAGCGACCTGGCGGCGGTTCGACGTCGCCACGCGGTCGGCGGTTCCGCCCGCGGTTAGCATCGGGACATGCGCGGCGACGTCGGACGAGGGACGGCATGAGCGCTGGTCACGGGCACGGCCACGGCCACGGGACGACGTCCGCCGCCGGCCGGCACCGCTGGCGGCTCGCCGTCGCGTTCGGGCTCGTCGCCGCCTTCTTCGTGGTCGAGCTGGTGGCCGGCCTGGTCTCCGGCTCGCTGGCGCTCATCTCGGACGCCGGGCACATGGCGGCCGACGTCGTGACGCTCGGCGCCGCCCTCGTGGCGACCCGCATCGCGACCCGCGCCGACAGCACCGGACGACGCACCTTCGGTTCGTACCGCGCGGAGGTCTTCGCGTCCGGCCTGGCCGTGCTGCTGATGCTCGCCGTCGCGGGCTACATCGTGGTCGAGGCCGTCGGCCGCATCGGCGACGCACCCGACCTGGCGTCCGGCACGATGCTCGTCGTCGGCGTCCTCGGCCTGATCGTCAACCTCGTCTCGCTGGTGATGCTGCGCGCTGGCGCGGCCGAGAGCCTCAACGTGCGCGGCGCCTACCTCGAGGTGGTCGCCGACACCGTCGGCTCGGTCGGCGTCATCGCGGCCGCCGTCCTCGTGCGGGCCAGCGGCAGCGCGTGGTGGGACACCGGCATCGCCCTGGCTATCGCGGTGTTCGTCGCCGTCCGCGCTGTGGCGCTGGGTCGCGAGGTCGTCGCGGTGCTCGGGCAGCACGCGCCCGCGGGCATGGAGCCGGTCGAGATCACCGAGGCCCTCGGGTCGGTGCCGGGTGTGGGCGACGTCCACGACCTGCACGTGTGGACCCTGACGTCCGGCATGGACGTCGCCACCGCCCACCTGGTCCTCAGCTCGCCCGAGCGGTCGCCGCAGCAGGTGCTGCAGGACGCGAGCACCGTGCTGCGCGAGCGCTTCGAGATCGCCCACGCGACGCTCCAGGTCGAGGAGGCCGGCGGCAGCGGCTGCCAGGGCGCCGACTGGTGATCCCGGGCTAGCGCGCGTCGTCGGGCAGCCCGGCGTCGATCAACCCCTCCCAGGCCTGCAGGAAGTCCTGGTTCAGGTGCTGGTTGCGGTCGAGCGCGCCGGAGACCACGGCTCCGGTGCGCACCATCATGAGCTGCTCGGCGGTCGCGCGCGGCGTCCGGTGGCCGACGCGCACCAGCAGCTCCTCGAGCCGGTCGGTGACCCACCGGCGGATGTCGAGGGCGTACTCGCGGGTGGGGTGCGAGGCGTCGAACTCCGCGCACGCGTTGATGAACGGGCAGCCACGGCGCACCGCCGCGAAGTCGTCGCGGGTCAGCGCCGTCGCCAGCTCGGTGAGGGCCCGCCGCGGGTCGTCGGCGTGCGACTGGACGATCCCGTCGACCTGGCGGTGGTCGAACTCCGAGCGTCGCCCGAGGTACCCGGCCACGAGGTCGTCCTTGGAGGGGAAGTGGCGGTACAGCGTCACCCGGGTGACGCCCGCCTCGGCCACGATCCGCTGGATGCCGACCGCGTGGATGCCCTCGTCGTAGAACAGCCGGTCGGCCGTCGCCAGGATCCGTTCGCGCGCGGGCGACGGACGGCGGGTGGCGGGCGCGGGCGAGGTCATCGGGCGGGCTCCAGGTCGAGGGGTGGGCGGGCTCTTGTCACCGGGTGCTGCTGGTCCTACGGTAACCAGCGCAGGTGGGTAGATCGATCGGTACACCTAGGACCGAGGAGCTCGACCATGTCCGACAAGCCGTCCGTCCTGTTCATCCACGGCCTGTGGCTGCACGCCAGCTCGTGGGACGACTGGGTCGAGCACTTCGCCGCCGCCGGCTACCAGAGCAGCGCGCTGGGGTGGCCGGGCGACCCCGGGAGCGTCGACGAGGCACGCGCGAACCCCGACGCCATCGCCGACCACGGCATCGACGACGTCGTGGCGCACTACGCGCGGATCATCGAGGACCTGCCGGCCAAGCCGGTGCTCGTGGGGCACTCGTTCGGCGGGATGATCGCCCAGCGGCTGCTCGGCGAGGACCTCGCGCTGGGGGCCGTCGCCATCGACGCCGCGCAGATCAAGGGGGTGCTGCCGCTCCCGCTGTCGGCGCTGAAGGCCACCCTTCCGGTGTTCAAGAACCCGGCCAACAAGCACCGCGCCGTCTCGCTCACGGCCGAGCAGTTCCGGTTCGCCTTCGGCAACGCGATCCCCGAGGAGGAGTCGGACGCGTTGTTCGAGCGGTGGGCGATCCCCGCGCCGGGGAAGCCGTTGTTCGAGGCCGCCGCCGCCAACTTCAACCCGCACTCGCCGGCGAAGGTCGACACCGACAACTCCGGCCGCGGGCCGCTGCTGCTCGTGATGGGCGGCCGCGACAACATCGTGCCCGAGGCGGTCACGAAGGCCACGCTCAAGCAGTACCGGCACAGCGAGGCCGTCACCGAGATCCTCGAGTTCGCCGACCGCGCCCACTCGCTCACCATCGACCACGGCTGGCGGGACGTCGCCGACGCCTGCCTGGCCTGGCTGCAGCGCCAAGGTCTGTGACCCGTGGACCTCGAGCTGGCCGGCCGGACGGCGCTCGTGACGGGGGCCAGCAAGGGGATCGGCCTGGCCGTCACCCGGGCGCTCGCCGCTGAAGGGGCCACGGTCGTCGCGGGAGCGCTGAACGGCAGCGAGGAGCTCGACCAGCTCGCCGCCACCGCCGACGTCCACCCGGTGACGGTCGACCTCAGCACCGTCGACGGGCCGGGCGAGCTGGTGGCCGCGGCCGCAGCCCGCGGCGGGATCGACGTCCTGGTCAACAACGTCGGAGCCGTGCGGCCACGGACCGGAGGCTTCCTGCAGATCACGGACGACGAGTGGCAGTGGGCGCTGACCCTCAACCTGCTCGCCGCCGTCCGCACGATGCGGGCCGCCGTCCCGCACCTGCTCGGACGCCCGGGCGCGAGCATCGTGACGATCAGCTCGGTCAACGCCTACCTGCCCGATCCGGGCGTGCTCGACTACTGCGCGGCCAAGGCGGCGCTGAGCAACGTGTGCAAGTCGCTGTCGAAGGAGCTGGCGCCGGCGGTCCGGGTCAACACCGTGAGCCCGGGCCCGGTGCGCACCGACCTCTGGCTTGGCGTTGGTGGCGTCGCCGAGACGGTGGGCAGCGCCAGCGGCGCCGACCCCGCCGACGTCGTCCGGCAGCAGGAGGCGGCGGCGCCGTCCGGTCGCTTCACGACCACGCAGGAGATCGCCGACGTCGTGCTGTTCCTGGCCAGCGACCGGTCGGGCAACACGACCGGAAGCGACGTCCGCGTCGACGGCGGCCTGGTCACCACCTTGTGACGGGCGCGTGCCCTGGTGTCATCGCAGGAGGTAGCTGGTGAGCCCTCGGGCCAGGCCGGCCGCGTAGACCCGCTCGCGCCAGGACGACGCCTGCATCCGTCGCGCGTCGGTGGCGTTCTTCATGTTGCCGAGCTCGACCATGACGGCGGGAACGTCGCTGAGGTTCAGCGTGCCGAGGTCGCCGCGGGTGTCGAGCCCGTCACCGCCGTAGTAGTTCGCGCGCGGCAGGCCGGTCGTGTCGAGCCCGGACCGCACGTGGGAGGCCAGAACGCCTGAGCCCCAGGCGATGTCGTCGGTCCAGCCTCGCCGGTCGGCCGGGCGGATCACGAAGAACCCGTGGTAGCGCGAGGGGGTGCCGTCCGCGTGGATCGACAGGACGGCGTCCGCGTGCACGGTGTTCCCGAGCCGGCCCCGGACGTCGACGCACGGGCCCCAGCCGGACGCCGAGTCGTCGGCGCGCGTGAGGTAGACCGTCGCGCCGGCCACCACCAGGCGGGCCCGGACGGACCGGGCCACGGACATGGCGAACGCCGACTCGGGATAGCCGGCAGCGGTCTCGGTGCCGGTGGTGTTGCAGGGCTTGCGGACCCCGCCGGCGTCGACGAGCCGGTTCACCTGGGCCGGGTGCCGGGCGTTGCCGAGGTGGTGACCGGGGTCGAGGACGACGACCTTGCCGGCGAGCGGGAGGCGGGCCGCACTCGTCGCGGCCTGGGGTTCGACCCGCGCCTCCACCCTGGTGTCCACGGCCGCGGCGGCCGGTCCGGCGACTCCACCGACGACGGGCACGACGACGAGCGTCACCACCGCCAGCGCGCGTCCGGTCCTGCCCACCCGTTCAGTGTGCGGCCACCGCGCGCCTGGCGGTGCTCCCGACGCCCGGTTCCACCCGATCGGCGCTCCGGCGTCCGTGCAGGGACGGCAGCCAGCTGACCGCGGGAGCGGTGGCCGGGTGCGAGCCGTAGGCGAGCAGCGCCAGGAAGACGCCGTACACGGGCAGGTGGCCGACGAGCTCGGTCTGGCCGAACAGCAGCAGGGTCGCGTTGAACGGCACGGCCGCCACCAGCACCGCGACCTGCGGGATCGCGCCCGACAGCACGAGCAGCCCGAACAGCAGCTCGATCGAACCGGCGACGACCACGAACGTGTCGGTCGGCAGGTGGATGCCGACCAGGTTGAACACGTCGAGCTGCGGGTGGTGCTCGAGGGTCTCGCGCGCCATCGCCGGGTTGGTGAACTTCTCGGTGAAGGCCAACGACACCAGCGCGACCGAGACGCCCACCCGCAGCGCCAGCAGCGCCCAGCGCAGCTGCGCGGTGGACGACGACGCCGACGCGCCCGCGACGGCACCGTGCCGGTCCGCACCCGGCGGCAGCACCACGAGGAAGGCGGCCACCGCGGCGAGGTTCGCGCACTCGCTGAGCGCCATCGCGCCGGCGAACAGCGCCAGCGCCGGGCCCAGCAGCAGCACGACCACTGCGGCCGGCCGCAGCCGGAAGCCGGTCACCAGCCAGACGCCGAGCGCGGCCTCGAGCAGCAGCAGGGCCTTCGCCGCTCCGTGCAGGTCGTCGACCGCCGGCGTCAGGAACGCGCCGGTCGCGGCCAGCGCGAGCAGCGCCACGCCGAGGTGGATCCCCAGCAGCCGCGGCACCCACGGGGTGAGGTCGCCGACGCGCCGCAGCACGCGCAGCTCGGGGCTCGGCAGCCGTCGGGCCGCCAGCCGCCACGCGACCGTGACGACGACCACGAGCGCGGTCAGGGCCAGCGGCAGCGCGCGCAGGTAGAAGCCCCAGTCGCCTCCCGGGGTCGACTCCTCGAACCAGCGTTCGTGCGTGGGGAGCGCCGCGAGCATGACGGACGTGCTGAGCATGGGAGGTCCTCTCGACCGGTCGGTTCGTGCCACGTCCAGCGTCGACCGGTCGGCCAGCCGCCCCCACGGACCAAGGTCCCGAGAACTGGCAGGGTGAGGCGTGTCGAGAACCGTCCGGCGGCTCCGACGTCCAGGACGAGAGGGCGGGAAGGCCGCCCCCGCACCGACAGGAGCACCACCCGTGAAGTACCTCGTGATGATCCACTCCAACCCGCAGCCCTGGGGCCACCCGACGTCCGACACGGTCGCCGAGCACCAGGCGCTGCCGCAGCAGGACCGCGAGCGGCTCGGTGCCGACTTCGACGCGATGCTCGAGGAGCTCTCGGCCAGCGGCGAGCTCAAGGGCGGCGAGGCGCTGGGCGACCCGCGCCACGCGCGCCTCTACCGCTGGGACGCCGGCCAGCCGGTGATGACCGACGGCCCGTACTCGGAGGCCAAGGAGCACCTCGCCGGGTTCTTCCTGCTGGACGTCGAGAGCCAGGAGCGCGCCGAGCAGCTGGCTGCCCGGTTCGCCGGGCCGGGCGAGACCGTCGAGCTGCGGTCGACCTGGACCTTCGACGAGAGCTGACCCACCTGACGCGGGGCGCTCGCGGGCCTACGCTCGCAGCGTGATCGAGCCGCCGCTGCTGACCGCGTCCACCATCGCCGCCGACGTCCGCGCCGGGCGTTCGAGCCCGGTGGACGTCGTGCGGTCGGCGCTCGACCGGATCGCCGCGACCGACGTGCGGCTCGGTGCGTTCCAGGTGGTGCGCGCCGACAAGGCGCTGGCCGAGGCCCGGGCCGTGGGCGAGCGCGCGGACCTCGCCCGGCTCCCGCTCGCCGGCGTGCCGGTCGCGGTCAAGGACAACGTGCCCGTCGCCGGTGAGCCGATGCGCGACGGGTCGGCGGCGACGTCCGACCGGCAGCAGGCAGCCGATCACGCTGTGGTGCAACGGCTCCGGGACGCCGGGGCGGTCGTCGTCGGCATCACCCGGGCTCCCGACCTCTGCGTGTTCGGGACGACGGACTCGTCGTTCGGCATCACCCGCAACCCGTGGGACGTGCAGCGCACCCCGGGCGGCTCGTCCGGCGGATCGGCGGCGGCGGTCGCGTCGGGCATGGTGCCGGTCGCGCACGCCAACGACGGCATGGGATCGATCCGCATCCCGGCCGCCTGCTGCGGTCTCGTCGGCATCAAGCCCGGCACGGGTCTGGTGCCGGCCGGGCTGGGCGCCAACGACTGGTACGGCCTGGCCGAGAACGGCCCGCTCGCCACCACCCTCGCCGACGCCGCGCTGGTGCTGTCGGTGATGGCGGACGACGAGCGCCTGGCCCACGTCGAGGAGCCGAGCCGGTCGCTGCGCGTCGCGGTCTCGACCAAGCCGCCCGTGCTCGGCGTGCGGCCGGACCCCGAGCACGTCCGTGCCGTCGTCAGCACCGTGCGCGAGCTCGAGCTCTCGGGCCACCGGGTCGACCGGCTCGACCCGACCTACCCGACGAACCCGGTGCCGTTGCTGGCGTCCTGGTTCGCCGGCGCCTCCGCCGACGCCGAGGGTCTTGACCGCAGCCAGCTCGACCCGGCGGTGCGCCGGCACGCCGCCATCGGCGACCGCATGCGCCGCCGCGGCTACCCGAAGCCGGAGCACCGCGAGGCGTTCCGGGCGCTGATGGAGAGCTTCTTCGCCGACGTCGACGTGCTGGTGACGCCGACCCTCGCCGCCCCACCGGTGGAGGCGGCACGGTGGGGTCGTCGTCCGTGGCTGCGCACCTTCGCGGCCAACGCGCGCTACGCCCCGTACCCCGCGCCGTGGAGCTTCGCCGGCTTCCCGGCGATGTCGGTGCCGGCCGGCGTCCACCCCGGCACGGGCACGCCGCTCGCCGTCCAGCTCGTCGCCCGGCACGGCGAGGAGCGGCTGCTGCTGGGCGTCGCCGCGCAGCTCGAGCGGCGCGCGCCGTGGGCCCGCACCGCCCCGGGGTTCTAGCGCCGGCGCACCGCGAGCCAGGCGATGCCGGCGGCCACGAGCACCCCGGCCACCGTCAGCGGACGCACCACGCCCGACGACGTCCCGTGCTCGCGGCGGGCGACGACGGTGCCGTGCGACTGGCTCGACAGCAGCGCGCCGTTCGACTGGTGCGACAACGTCGACAGGTTGGACTGGTAGGAGCCGAAGGACGCGAAGGACATCGACGACCCGGCGCTGAACGCCGACGCGAACGAGCCCACGCTGAACGCCGACGCCACCGACCCGATGCTGCCCACCGACAGCACCGAGCCCTTCGAGCCGATCGACAGCACGGAGTCCTGCGACCACAGCGACCAGCGCGACGTCCCCGGCGTCCTCATGCGGGTGATGATGCCGGAAACGCTGGACGCCGGGCGAGTGCGGAGCCAGGATGTGCTCCGCACCGGCGCACACCTCGGGGGGACGACGTGCCGCACACCACCACGCTCGACGAGACGGCGGACGTCGTCGCGCCACCGCCGCCGTCGCGACTCTTCTGGCACGGAGCCCTGGCGTTCGGGCTGGTCGGCCTGGCGCTGGTGCTGCTCGTGGTCTGGGCCTGGTGGGGGCACCACCGCCAGCTGTCGCAGGGCAGCTTCACCCTCGCCCCGGCCGGACTGACGACGGCGGACGACGGACTCGAGGACACGCGCTGGGTGATGAAGGACGGCGAGGGGGCGACCGCCTCCCTGGTGGTGAGCGTCCGCAACGACGGCCCGTTCCCGATCCGCCTGCTCGGGCCCGCGGTGGACGACGCCGGCGGCGTCTCGACGACGCTCGACGTCGGGTTCGCGCCGGCCGACGTCCGGGGCGGCGGTTCCTCGCACGAGCAGGCCGACTACCGCGACGAGCTGACGCTGCCGGCGGGGCAGGAGGCCGGCGTGAGGGTGGAGATCTCCACGGGGACGTGCCGGCTCTCGAAGGGCAGCTTCCAGCAGTTCGACGCGGTGCCGCTGCGGGTCAGCCAGCTCGGCATGCGCAGCACGTACAGGCTGCCGTTGCGGCTGCCGATCGCCGTGGTCGGCACCACCGACGAGCAGCCCGCCGCCTGCCGCTGACCCCGCAAGACTGCAGCGTCCGAAAGATCGGTCGCCATGGCGACCAGATCTTCGGACGCAAGCTGGGGTGGACGGCGGGGGTCAGGCGTGGTCGAGGGCGGCGAGGCCGGTCTCCCACCGGGCGCGCCGCTCGTCGTCCGCCTGGTCCCACCACGGCGTGCCACGCTCACCCAGCGCCATCTTCATCGCCTGGACCCGTTGCCGCGCAGCGCGTTCCGCCGCCTCGTCCGACGCCCGCAGCGCCGCGCCGACCGCCCGCCGGGCGTCCATCAGGCCGTGCCGCAGCCGGTCGGCCGCGTCGTCCGGGATCGTGGGATCGGTGGCCCGCCACCGGCGTCCGTCGACCACGACGTACCGCCCGTCCGGTGTGAGCTCCGGCGGTGTCACGCGGTGGCCGCCCCGCCGTCCCGCGGGCGCACCGAGATGCCGAGGGCCACGGCCGGAGCGGCGGCCAGCCACGCGAACGCCACCGGGTGCAGCAGGTGGCCGACCCCCGCGAGGACGGCGACCACCACCAGGGGTGCCCCGGCCGACCACAGCAACCACCGGCGCGGCGCCCGGCCGACCAGCCCGGCCACCAGCGACACCACGAACGTCGTCGCGAGACCGCCGCACAGGAGTCCCACGACCGGCCACTCCGTCTCGCCCGTCGTGTGCTCCAGCTGAAGTGCCAGGGCGCCCGCCACGAGCACCAGCCCGAGCGTCGAGAACAGGTGCAGGGGCAGGCCCAGCCGGGGCGGCAGGTCGGCCAGCGAGGTGTGCGGAGCTCCGGTGAAGCCGTGGGCGAAGGTGTTGCGCCACAGCCCGATCAGCAGCACGAACGACGCGAGGGCGACCCACTCGAACGGCCCGGTCCAGTGCACGACCGACGCGGCGTGCACCAGCTGCACGACCGACTCGCCCAGCACGATGATGACGAAGAGCCCGAGCCGCTCGTCGAGGTGCGTGCGGTCGAGGTCTACGGCCACGAGCTCGGGCAGCGTGCGGTCCGAGCGCGACCGCCGCTCGCGCTCGGCCGTGCGCTCGCGCAGCCGCTGCAGCATCTCGTCGTCGCGCTGGTCGCCCCGCAGGGCCAGCATCACCAGCTCGACCACCAGCGCCCCGGCCCACACCCAGTACTTCGCCGGTGCCGGCACCCACAGGCTCGCGATCCACGGCGCGGTGGCACCGCCGAACTGCAGCAGCGGCAACGACTGCAGCACGCGCCCGGTGTGCAGCGAGCTGCGCGCCACCATCACCCGCAGCACCAGGAACGCGCCGACGAAGAGGTTGCCGCGGTGCTCGGCGTGCAGCGGCGTGCTCGCGGCCATCAGGGCCACGAGGAACATCGCCACCACCATGGTGCGCAGCCGCGTCTGGTCCTGCGCGACGTTGGCGTACAGCACCGTCAGGCACCACGAGACCCAGATCGTGCCGTAGCAGAGCACGACCAGCCCGACCCGTTCCCAGCTCAGCTCGTCGAGCAGCCCCTCGGTGAGCACCGCCACGGCGGCGACCACGACGAGGTCGAAGAACAGCTCGAGCCAGCTGACCGACTCGGCCCGTTCCTCCGCTCCCGGCATGGGCAGCAGTCTGCCGCAGCGACCGTTCGGGACGCGGTCGAGCCGTCAGGCGTCGCCCATCACCGAGTCGACGGTGGCGATGGCCAACCCGAGGGCGTGCAGCCGGGCGCGCGAGACGTCGTTCGCGGGCAGCGCCTCGACCGCGCCGGTGCGGTCGTACTCCTCGACGGCGCCGACGAGCTCGGCCACGGGCCCGGCCCGGTGCACCAGCACCTCGGTGAGCTCGGCGCTGAGCCGGGCCTCGCGGGCCACCTGCGCTGCGTCGACGCCGAGCTGGTCGACGACGCCGCTCAGCAGCCCGGCGGCGTACGCGGTGGACGACGCCAGGCCAGGCACGAGGTCGGCCAGCAGCTCGCAGGTGCGGGCCCGCGTGAGGACGTCGGTGAGCTGCTCGCGCGAGCCGTCGCCACCGCCGAGGGCTGCGAGCATCACCCAAGCGCTCAGCTGCTTGCGGCCGAGCAGCACCAGGGCCTGGCGCAGCGACCCGACCTCGCGGCCGGCGCCGCTGGCCGAGTTCACCGCACCGAGGATGCGCAGGCTCAGCACCGGGTCGGCCGACAGGATGCGCTCGATCTCGGACGGCGGGGTGTCGGGGTCCGACAGCGCGGCCAGCAGCTGCAGCGACACGACCTGCGACGGCTTGGCCTGACCGCCCGCCGCCTTCGCCGGTGCGGACGTCTCCTGGCCCGGTCGGCCGACGTCCAGCGCGCCCTGGAACAGGTCGAAACCCGCGGCGCGGGCGGCCTGCAGCGCCACCCACGAGGGGAGCCGGTCGGCCAGCAACGCGGCCTGCGGCACCACGGAGCGGACGTAGTCGACCAGGTCGGGCAGGTCGGGGTCGGCGTCCGGGACGGCGATGCGCAGCACGTCGACGAGGGGGAAGAGCTGCTCGAACGCGGGCCCGACGACGCCGCTGTCGACCGCGAGCCGGTAGCCGTGCGACTTGATCTCGCGCAGCCCGGCCACGACCTCGTCGTCGACCTCGACGTCGGCGAACACCTGCAGCACCACGTGCTGCGGCGTGAACGGCAGCGGCAGCTCGCCGGTGACGAACGGCCTCGGCGCGTTGACGAACAGCGCGCGGCGGTGACCGAGCCGGTCCAGTCCCAGGTCGCCGAACGCCGCCGTGATCATGCGGCAGGTGCGGCGGTCGTGGTCGTCGTCCCGCTCCCCGACGCGCTCGTCGTCGTGCGGGCCGGCGAAGTGCAGGTCGTACCCGACCAACCGGTCGGTCTCGTCCACGACCGACTGGCGCCCGATCCGCACGCGCGGGGGCGCGGGCGCGGCGAGGCGCCCGGCGGCGTACGGCGTGCCGGTGTCGGTGGTCATGGCGGTGCTCCTGGTCGGGGTCGTCCTCTGCATGATCGGCAGGAGGCGGGCGCGGTGAAGGGCGCGGCGACGACGGATCTGCCGATCTCGCTGCGCGAGACGCGCCGGGAGGAGCACGCTGAGGCATGGCCGACGCCGCCGAACCGGGGTCGACGCCGCGCCCGGACGCCCGCGGGGGTCCGGGTTCACCGACGCCGACGCACCGGACCGCGCCCCGCATCCCCGCCCAGCACGTCCCGCGGCCGCTCTCGCCGCTCGACCGGCGGGGCCTGCAGGCCCTGCGCGACAGCGTGTCCGGCCCCGTGCTCGTGCACGGGGTCGACCCGCCCGAGCTGCTGGCCCAGGAGTGCGCCGGGTTCAACCTGGCCGTCCAGCACCGCCCGGCGGTCGTCGTCGGCGCGGAGCGCACGGCGGACGTCGTCGCCGCGGTCCGTTTCGCGGCCTTCGAGGGGCTGCCGGTGGGCGTGCTGGCGACGGGCCACGGCGACGCCTGGCCGTTCGTCGACGGCGTGCTGGTGCGCACGCAGCGCATGGACCGCGTCGTCGTCGATCCCGCGCACCGCACGGTGCGGGTGGCGGCCGGTGCTCGCTGGTCGCAGGTGGTCGCGGCCGCCGCGCCGTACGGGCTCGCGCCGCTCAGCGGCTCGTCGTCCGGGGTGGGGGTCGTCGGGTACACGCTCGGCGGCGGCCTGGGCCTCCTCTCCCGCCGGCACGGCTTCGCGGCCGACCACGTGCGCCGCGTCGAGCTGGTCACGGCCGACGGGCGGCTGCACGCCGTCGACCGGCTGCACGAGCCCGACCTGTTCTGGGCGCTGCGCGGCGGCAAGGGCTCGTTCGGCGTCGTCACCGCGCTCGAGGTCGGGCTGGTGGCGGTGCCCGAGTTCACCGCCGGAGCGATCGTGTTCCCCGGCGAGGCCGCGGACGTCGTCCTGCACGCCTGGCGCGCGTGGGCTACCGAGCTGCCCGAGGAGGTGACGTCGTCGGTCGCGCTGATGCGGCTTCCGGACGCGCCGACGGTGCCCGAGCCGCTGCGGGGCGTCCTGTCGGTGCACGTGCGGTTCGCCCTGATGGGTGACCAGGCGACGGCCGACCGGCTGCTGGAACCCTTGCGGCGCAGTGCTCGTGCGCTCGTGGACGACGTCCGGACGCGCCCGTACGCCGAGGCCGACGAGGTGCACCGCGACCCGGCGGGACCGGTACCCGCGTGGTCCGGTGGCGTCGCGCTGGTCGACCTGCCGGCGGCCGGGGTCGACGCGCTGCTGGCGGTGGCGGGACCGCGCGCCCGCACCCCGCTGACCGTGGTCGAGGTGCGGCTCATGGGCGGCGCCTTGGCTCGCGAGCCGGAGGGCGGCAACGCCGTGGCCGCGCGCGGCGCCGCGTACGCCGTGTCGCTCGTGGGCATGGTGCTGCCCGGGCAGGAGGACGTCGCCCCGACCGCGGCCGCCGCGGTGGTCGTGGCCCTCGCGCCGTGGCACCACGCGCAGCGGCTCACCAACTGGCTCGGCGACCTGGCCGACCGCCAGCGGGTGTGCGCCACGTGGTCGATGGGCCAGCAGGCGCGGCTGCGGGCGACCAAGACGCTGTACGACCCCGACGACATGTTCAGCCACGGGCACAGCGTGCTGCCGAGCGTCAGCCCGGCGGACCGGGCGATGGGGGAGTCCGACGTCCTGGCGGGTCGCTACTGGGACGTCGAGCGGGCCCGCTGGGTGCCCGGGCCGCGAGCTCGCGCCAGCGGCTGGCGGCCCTAGCCGTCCGGGCCCGAGGATCGCGCGCCGCCCGTCGGCGCTCGACCGCGTCGCGCTGCCACTCGCGCCGGCGCCGCGCCCGCTGCTCGACGTCCAGCTCGACGAGCACGCGCTCGACCGCGGCCAGCAGCGACCCGCGCACCTGCCACAGCCCGGGGTCGGAGCCGGCGTCGACGAGGAGCAGCTCGGTGACCCTGGCCCTGGTCTCCCGCAACGCCTCCAGCGACTGCACGAGCGGCTGCTCGGGCACCGGGTGCGTGGTGACGCGCTCGTCGGTGCGGCCGTCGGCCGACTCCGCCTCGGCCCGGACGACGGCCCCGAACGCCCGCACCGCACCGGCCAGGTCGCGCAGCAGCACGGCGAAGGCCGCGCGCAGCTCGTCGTCGTAACCGGGCTCGTTCTCGTTGTCGCGCACGCCGTCGGCGATCGACCGGAACAGCGCTCGCAGCGCGACGGTGCTGTGCTCCAGGGCGTCCAAGCCGCTGCGCAGCACCGGTCCGGGGTCGAGGGTGCCGACGGCGCGGGGGTTGAACCACCGGCTGTCGCCGAGGTCCTGCAGCGCCCGGTCGGCGAGCTCGACGTAGCGGTTCAGCCCGCGGACGTCGTCGAGCCAGCCGCGCGCCTGGTCGGCCGTGACGCCGTCGGGCAGCTGGTCGGCGATGGCGTCCAGCCGGTCGGCGGCCTCGTCCGCCACCCGTTGCACGCTGCCCGTGGCGCTGCGGGTGCGCACCGTCGGCGGCAGCACCACGTTGACCAGGACGCCGACCACCGCGCCGACGAGCGTCTCGGCCACCCGCGACACCGCGAACGTCTCGGCGCCGCTGACCCCGAGCACGAGCATCGCGCTGATCGGCACCTCGAGCAGGTGCTCGCCCAGCCGCAGCAGCTCGCCGACGACGATCGACGCGCCGATCGCGGCGCCCAGGCTCCACCAGGTCAGCCCCACGACCGACGACAGGACGACGGCGAGCAGCACGCCGGCGACGACGCTGAGCACGCGACGCAGCCCGGTCGTGAGCGTCGAGTACAGCGTGGCCTGGACGACGAGCAGCGCGGTCAGCGGACCGGTCAGCGGCTGCGGCGTGTCGAACAGCGCCAGGGCCACGAGGTAGGACACGACGGCCGCGAGCGTCAGGCGCAGCGTGCGCATCACGACGGGCCGCACCCGCGGGCTGCGCCAGCTCCACGTGGTCGTCACGACCTCGAGCATGCCGCGTCCGGGACGTGCGAGCGACCTCCCCCCGAGGGGCGTCGGGGGGAGGTCGCGTCCACGCGTCGCGCAGCCCGCTCAGCGGGTGATGCGCACCAGCGAGCCCATGCCGTTCGGCTGTCCCTCCTCGTCGGTGCCGAGCGTCCCGGCGTACAGCCCGCCGTCGCCCCACTCGACCGACAGCGCGGCGGGCAGGTCGACGAGCTTGCTGACGTGGCCGTTCCAGCCGACGGTCGAGATGCGGCCGGCGAACAGCTCGGCCACGTAGACCTGGCCCCACGGGCCGAGCGCCACGTTGGTGGCGCCGAGGAACCCGCCGGCGAGCTTGGTGGCGTGCCCGTTCCACGGGTTCACGCGGTAGACGCTGCCGCGAGCCCCGAGCGAGGGGTCCTCCGGACCACCCGGCAGCAGCGAGACGACCAGCTGCCCCCAGCGGCCGACCTCGACGTCCGTCGGGACGGGCTCGAAGTTGTAGGTGATCCCGACGACGCAGTCCGGCAGCCCGAGCCCGCCGGCGATCTCGGCGGTGATGACGGTGGGCTGGCGGGGCAGCAGCGCGAGCACCGACACGTGGCCGTGCCGGTCGACCTTCAGCAGGTCGTTGCCCCCGGCGTCAGCGACCACCCACGCGCCGTGGCCGAGGCTGGCCACCGAGTACGGGTGCGAGTCGACGCCACCGGTCGAGGTCGCGCCGCCGAGCGGGGCGAACGCGTCCTGCACGCACTGCGAGGGGTTGTCGACGCCGTAGGTCACGCCGGAGTCGGGGTTGTGGGTCGCCTCGAACGTCGAGAGGTCGGCGACGACGGTCTTCTTGCCCTTCTCCTTGATCGTCAGCGTCGTGGCGCCGTCGGTGTAGCTGGTGGTCGTGTACGCCATGGCGCGACCGCTGCGGTCGAAGGCGACGCCGGCGACCTCACCCGGCTGCGGCCCGTCGGCGACGGGGGTGAGGGCGCCCTTGCGGCCGACCTTCAGCACCTGGCTCTTGCCGCCGTCCGCGACGTACAGCGAACCGCGGGACACGGCGAGCTGGAACGGCGCGAGGGCGTCCTTGGTGATGGTGCGGACGGTCGGGCCGTGCCGACCTCCGTGGGCCTGCGCGGTGCCGGGGGTGACGAGGACGACGGCGGTCGCGGACGCGACGGCCACGACAGCCGTGAGAAGTGGTCTGCGCTTCATGACTCTCCCTGCCCAGAAGTCAGCAGCCGACGCCGGACGACGCCGGTGCCGCCCGAGGCTGCCAGCGGTCGCTCGGGTTGTGAACCCTTCGGGTCAGACTTTCGACGCAGGGTTGCCGAGCACTTCGCTGCGTGCTCGGCAAAGCCGACAACCGTTACGTATCAACGCTTCCGGACGACGGCACCGGGCGGTAGCGCCAGAAGGCCGGGAACCGCAGGACGACGAGTGAGATGCCGGCGACCACGAGCAGGCCGCCCGCCGTCACGGTGGTGCGCGCCCCGACGAGGTCGCCGACCGTGCCGTGCAGCAGGTCCGCCAGCCGCGGGCCGCCGGCGACCACCAGGAAGTGCACGCCCTGCATGCGGCCGCGCATCGCGTCGGTGGCGGCGCTCTGCAAGATCGCGCCGCGGAAGACCATGCTCACCAGGTCGGCCGCACCGGCCAGCGCGAGGAATGCCGCGCCCAGCCACAACGAGCGCGACAACCCGAAGGCGGCCACGGCCAGGCCCCAAGCGCCCACTGCCACAGCTGTTGCGGCACCGTGCCGCGTCAGCCGGGTGAACGTGCCCGACAGCAGGCCGGCGGCCAGCGCGCCGGCCGGGATCGCGGCGTACAGGACGCCGAGCGCCAGGCCGCCGCCGGGCGGGTCCCCGAAGGTGCGTTCGGCGAGCTCGGGGAACAGTGCGCGCGGCATGCCCAGCACCATCGCGACGACGTCCGCCAGGAACGAGACCAGCAGCACCGCGCTGGTGGCGATGTAGCGCAGGCCGTCGGCGATCGACCGCAGGCCCGCGGTGCTTCGCGTGCCGTCCGCCGCGGCGATCGGCGGCAGCGGCGGCAGCCGGTAGACCGCCCACAGCGCCACCAGCAGGGCCACGCTGTCGACGAGGTAGAGCCAGGGCAGGCCGACGAGGGGGATGAGCGCACCCGCGAGCAGCGGCCCGAGCACGGCGCCCAGCCCCATCACGGTCGAGCTCAGCGCGTTGGCCGCCGGCAGCTCCTTGGGCGGCACCAGGCGCGGGATCGTGGCCCCGCGTGCCGGGCTGTTCAGCCCGAAGCAAGCCTGCTGCACCGCGAGGAGCACCAGCACGACCCATACCGAGGTGTTGTCGGCCACCGCCTGGGCGAACAGCCCGGCCGACGTCAGGGCGATGCCGGTGTTGGTGAGCAGCAGCATGGTGCGCCGGTCGACGGCGTCGGCGATGCTGCCGCCCCACAGCGCGAAGACCACCAGCGGCACGAGCGCCACGGCCCCGCTCACGCCGACCCAGGTCGACGAGCCGGTGTCGTCGTAGATCTGCTTCGGCACGGCCACCGCGGTCAGCTGCGCGCCGACGGCCGTGACGACCGTGGAGGAGAAGAGCCGCCGGTAGGGGCGGTGCCGCAGCGGGGTCGTGTCGACCACCACGCGCCGCCAGCGGGGCACGGGAGGCGCGGTCACGCCCGCACGCTACGTCAGCGAGGCGAGCCCGCGGCGGGTGGGTCGTCCTGCGGGCCGGGGTCGGTGCCGTCGTCCGGGGAAGCGCCCGGCGAGCCCCCCGGGGACGGCGGCTCGGTGCCGTCGCCGCGCAGCTCCTGCTCGCGCCGGCGCAGGTCGTCCTCCCACTGCTTCAGGGTGCGCTCGTGCTCCTCGTCGACCTGGCGGATCTGCCGCAGGAAGTCGGGGTCGTCGTCCGGACCGCGTGGCGGGCGCTCGTACTCGGGGAACCCGCTGGTGCGCGTCGCCAGCCACGGCGCCCGGCTGGCCGTCGTCCGCTCGGGCCGGCCCGCCACCAGCCACGCGATCCCGCCGATCAGCGGCAGGATGATGATGAGGAGGATCCACGCGACCTTCGGCAGGTTGCGGACGCGGCTGCTGTCGGTCTGGATGCAGTCGATCAGGCAGTAGACGAGCAGGCCGATCTCGACGAGCGGCAGGACGAAGCGGATCACGAGAACCCCCGGTGCTGGGTCAGGCGCGGGCGGCGTAGAGGGCCTCGACCTCGCGGGCGAAGTCCTCCATCACCTTGTTGCGCTTGAGCTTCATGGTCGGCGTCAGGTGGCCGGACTCCTCCGACCAGGTGCCCGGCAGGATCTCGAACCGCTTGACCTGCTCGGCGCCCGACACCGTCGCGTTGGCCGCGTCGACCGCGGTCTGGACGGCGGCGCGCACCTGCTCGTCGTGCGTGACCTCCGCGACCGGCTGGCGGCCGCGGCCCTGCTCGTCCATCCACTGGTCGAGCGACTCCTGGTCGAGCGTCACCAGCGCGGCCACGAAGTTGCGCTGGTCGCCGACGACCATGACCTGCGACACGACCGGGTGGGCGCGGATCACGTCCTCCATCGCGGCCGGTGCGACGTTCTTGCCGCCCGCGGTGACGATGATCTCCTTGAGCCGGCCGGTGATCGTCAGGTAGCCGTCGTCGTCGACCTGGCCGAGGTCGCCGGTGTGCAGCCAGCCCTCGGCGTCGAGCGACTCGGCGGTCGCGGAGTCGTTGCGCCAGTAGCCGCCGAAGACGTGGCCGCCGCGCAGCAGCACCTCGCCGTCGGGCGTGAGCGAGACCTCGAAGCCGTCGAGCGGACGGCCCACGGTGCCGATCTTCTGGTGCTCGACCGTGCTGACCGACGCCGCCGCGGTGGTCTCGGTCAGGCCGTAGCCCTCGAGCACCGTGACGCCGATGCCGCGGAAGAAGTGGCCGAGCCGCGAGCCCAGCGGCGCGCCACCGCTGATCGCGAGGTCGACGTTGCCGCCGAACGCCGCGCGCAGCTTGGAGTACACGAGCTTGTCGAAGACCGCGTGCCGGACCGCGAGCAGCGGGCCGGGCCGGCCGTCGTCCATCGCCTCGCTGTAGGCGATCGCGGTGTCGGCGGCCTTCTCGAAGATGCCGCCGCGCCCGTCGGCCGTGGCCTTGCGGCGCGCGGTCTCGTAGATCTTCTCGAACACCTGCGGCACCGACAGCACGAACGTCGGCCGGACGACGGCGAGGTCCTTGACCAGACGGCCGGGGTCGCTGTGCGAGAGCTTGACGCCCTTCATCACGACGGCCACCTGGATCATCCGGCCGAAGACGTGCGCCAGCGGCAGGAACAGCAGCGTCGACGCGTCGGGCGCCTCGAACAGCTCGGGCAGCGTGCGCAGGGCGCTGCTGCACTCGGCGACGAAGTTGCCGTGCGTGAGCATGCAGCCCTTGGGCCGCCCGGTCGTGCCCGAGGTGTAGATGAGCGTCGCGATGACGTTGCCCGCGAGCACCGACTGGCGGGTGGCGAGCTCGTCGTCCGAGACCTCGCGGCCCGCGGCGATCAGCTGGTCCATGCCGGGCAGGCCGTCGCCCGCCTCGATCTGCCACAGGTGCTTCACGCCGGGGACGCGGTCCTTGACCACCTGCGCCCGCCAGGTGTGCGCCTTGGTCTCGACGACGCATCCCACCGCCTGCGCGTCCGCGAGGATCCACTCGACCTGGTCGACCGAGGAGGTCTCGTAGATCGGCACCGGGATCGCGGCGATCGTCCACAGCGCGAAGTCGCACAGCGTCCACTCGTAGCGGGTCTTCGACATGATGCCGACGCGGTCGCCGACGCCGACCCCGGCGGCGACGAACCCCTTCGCCACCGCGTTCACCTCGGCGAGGAACTCCTCGGCCGTCACGTCGCGCCAGGTGTCGCCGTCGCGGCGGCCGAACAGGACGCGGCGCGGCTCGCGGGCGACGGACTGGTGCAGCACCTCCACGAGGTGCGTGGGGTCGCTGGTGCTCGTGGTGGCGGTGGTCTCGGTCACGGCGGACAGCGTACGGCGTGAGGGGCCTCCGGTGCCGGTGCGAGAATGCTGCGATGAGCCGTTCGGACGAGTCGCGACCGCGTCGCCCCGCGCTGCTCGGTCCCGCCGCGCTCGACTCGCTGGACGGCGGTACCGACCCCGCCGCCCTCGCCGAGGCCGCCCACGCCACCGCCTGGGCCGTCGTCGACGCCGGTCGCAGCGCCTCCGACCCCGAGCTCACCGCCCGGCTGGTGCGCCTCGTCGACGACCACGGCCTGGACACCGTGGCCGACCTCTGGTGCGACCGCCCCGCGCGGTCGCTGCCCGGTGCGCTGTGGCGGCTCTACGTCGTCCGCGAGTGGGTGCGGCGCGACGCGCTGGGTGCGGCGCGCGACTACGAGGCCGGCCGCGCGCTCGCCGAGGTGGCGGACGTCGTCGCCGGCGTGGCGCAGCCGCCCGGGCCCGACGAGGTGCGGGCGCTCGCCGACGCCGTGCTCACCGGCGTGTACTCCGGCGACCTGGCCGTGGCCCTCGAACGGGCCGCCGCCTTCTGCCGCGTGGTGTCGGCCGGACGCGCCGTCCGGGCCGACGACCTGCCCGACCACGACGACTCGGTCGTGCTCACCCGGCGGGCCGCCTCGCTGCAGCAGACCGCCGAGGACCTCGAGGCGGCCGCCCGCTCGTGGCGCGCCGGCGACCTGACCTGAGCCCCTGACCGGCTCAACCAGGGGCCCCCGCGAGCCGATGAACGGGACGTCGACCGTGCCGCGGGAAGTTGCGGGGCCGGTCGGTGGTTGTGCACCATCGTGGTGCCCCTCGGGGCACCCGGGCGTCGGGCTGCGGTAGCCCCGGGTCCCAACTGGAGCCGCTACGAGCGGCCGCGCGCCGTGAGGCGCTCCCAGCCCGACGCCCACCCCCCGTCGTACCCGCCGGTGCGACCCCTCTGCCGGTGCGCCGCGGCACCGTCCACGGCACAGTGGGGTGATCATGCGGTTGCGACGACCTCTGACCTCCCCCCAGGGCCGACGGGTGGCTCGCCGGGTGGCCGTGGGCCTGCTGGCCCTGCTCGGCGCGCTGGTGGGCGCCGCGGTCGCCCCCGCCGCCCACACCGACGTCGGGCCGCTCTCGGTCGACGTCCGGGTGCGTCCGGGGCTGCCGTCCGGCGCGTCGGTCGACCTGCCGCCGGTCGGGTCGGTGCGGTTCGCCACGCACCGCACGCCGGTCAAGATCAGCGCGTCGATCCGCTCGGTGGACGTCGAGCAGGCGCAGAAGGTCATCAACACCCCCGCCCTGCTGCAGCAGGTCTCCGACGAAGCCCCCGACCAGGTCAAGAAGGCCGCGGCGCGGGCGCTCGCCGTCTCGCTGCTGCTGGCGCTCGCCGGTGCGGCGCTGCTGTCGTTCCTCGCCACCCGTACCTGGCGGGGCCTCGGGCTGGGGCTGGCCGTGGTCGGCGTCGCGACGACCCTGCTCGGCGTCGCGACGGCCGCGACGTTCGACAGCGCCAAGCTCGCCCAGCCGCAGTTCACCGGCCTGCTCAGCAGCGCGCCGTACGTGCAGCGACGCACCGAGACGCTCGCCGCGCGGCTGGAGTCCTACCGCTCGGGCCTGGCCGACTTCGTGCAGTCGGTCACCACGCTCTACGCCGTCGGCCAGCAGCTGCCGCGCGTCGACAGCGGGCTCGACGGCGAGGTCACGACGGTGCTGCACATCAGCGACCTGCACCTGAACCCGATCGGTTTCGACCTCGCCGACCGGCTCGTCGACCAGTTCAAGGTCGACGCCGTCGTCGACTCGGGCGACCTCAGCACGTGGGGCACGACCGCCGAGGAGGGCTTCGTCGGGCGGATCGGCAGCCTCGGCGTCCCGTACGTGTTCGTGCGCGGCAACCACGACAGCCAGGCCATCGCCGACGCCGTGGCCCGCCAGCGCCGGGCCGTGGTGCTCGACGGCGACGTCGCGGACGTCGCCGGGCTGCGGATCGCCGGGGTGGCCGACCCGCGCGACCTGCCGGCCGAGGGCAGCAAGGACGACCAGGGCAAGGACGACGTCGCCGCCTCGGTCGACCGGCTGGCCGGCGTGGTCGACACCTACGACGCGGCCCACCCGGACGCCGGGGTGCAGATCGCCGTCGTCCACGACCCCACGCGGCTGGCCGCACTGCAGGGCAAGGTTCCGCTCGTGCTGTCCGGGCACATGCACGAGCGCTCGGTCACCTACGACGCCGGCACCCGGGTCATGGTCGAGGGCTCCACCGGTGGGGCCGGCCTCACGGCGGGCGGCCTCGACCGGCTCACCGAGGGCAAGCCGGTGCCGCTCGAGGCGACCTTGCTGTACTTCGCCAAGACCGGCCCGGACGCCGGGCGCCTGCTCGCGTACGACGCCGTGACCGTCGGCGGGCTGGGCCTGACGTCGGTCAGCATCGACCGCACGCTGGTGCCGAAGGACGAGGTCAACCCGCCCACGCCCACGCCCACGGCCACCACGTCCACCTCGAGCCCGGCGTCCGCGACGCCCTGACCCCGTCCCTTTCGTGGCGGTGCAGACGGCTTCGGTCCCCCGGTCTGCCCGCGGTTGGGTAATGACTTGGTCAAGATCACTCGGCCGGAGCACCCGCTGCGTACGCTGGAGCTCCAGGGTTTGGGAGGACTCTTGACCGACACCGAGGACTCGCTGCGGGACGCGCCGCTCGAGGACGAGATCACCCTCGTGGGCGACCTCGTCGTCGCGGCGACGGCCCACGACGGCCCGCTGTCGCAGGACGAGATCGACGAGGCTCTCGGGCTCGAGTGAGCTACAGGTCGCGCCGCCGCAGCAGCACGGCCGAGGCGACCACGAAGACCGCCCCCACCACGCCCAGGTAGAGCAGCGCGTCGAGGTTCGAGACCAGCACGGTCTTCTCGACCACGCTGCCGGTGCGGTCGACGTGCTGGCCCACCGACAGGTGCGAGCCTCCCGGCTGCAGGTAGGCCACGACGTTCTCGGTGAGCAGCCAGCGCGGCCAGCCGCGCGACCCGAACAGCGCCCGGACGGCGTTCTCGACGATGGCGACCCAGAAGAACCCCAGACCCAGCAGCGCCGCGGTGTGCCGGGTCAGCATGGTCACGGCCGCCGACGTCACCGCCACCAGGACGACGAGCCCGACCCCGCGCACCTGCAGCGACACCAGGTCGCGCCAGAAGTGGGCCGGCCCGATGATCGCCGGCTGCGAGTAGTACACGGCGTCGCCGTCGGGCTGCGGCGACGTCTGCCAGGTGCCGCGCGTGGCGACCACCAGCGCGCCGAGCCCGAGGGCGACGGCCTGCGCGACGAGCGCCACGACGGCGGTCACCACGGCCACGGCCGTGAAGCGGGCGGTCAGCAGCCGCACCCGCCGCGGCTCCCAGGTGATCAGCGTGAGCATCGCCCGGCTCGACCAGTCCGCGCCGACGGCGGTGGCGCCGACCAGGGCGCCGACCAGCGCCCCCGCGACGGCCACGGCGATCGCGATGATGGGCAGGCCGACGTCCGCGCGCAGCCGGGGGTCCTGGAAAAACGCGTCGGCGGGCTGCGCCTCGGTCTGGTCGGGCCCGCACGCACCGGCCTGCTTGTCGGCGTCCGGGATCGTCGGGTCCTTCAGGCACTGGTCGTGGTAGGCCTGCTGGTCCTCGTTCGCCTGCTGCGCCTGCTGCACGGCATCGGCGCGCGCCCCGGCCAGGTCGTTGCTGTGCGTGAAGAACACCGCGACCATCGCGCCCAGCAGGGCGAGCGTCGCCAGCCCCAGCACGAGCAGCACCAGGCGGCGACGGCGCAGCCGACCGATCTCGGCGCGCAGGAGGTGACCGCGGCCGGTGGCGGCGCGCGGGCGCGGGTCGGACGGCGGCACGAAGTCCGCCGTGCGCTCGAGGGTCGTCACGGCTGGCTCCCGTCGTCGCCGAGGCCCTGACCTCGGGTGATCTCGAGGAAGGCGCTCTCCAGGTCGGCGGCCACCGGCGACAGCTCGCTCACCCACAGGCCGCGCTCGCCGAGCAGGCGGGTCACCAGCGCGGGGTCCTCGAGCCGCTTGCCGGTCGTGCCCACCTGGATCCGCCCGTCCGGCAGGCCGTAGACGTCGTACCCGGCCTCGCGCAGCACGGCGTACGCGGCGTTGACGTCCGGGACGCCGACCACCACCCCGCCGGTGGTGTGCGCCTTCAGCACCTCGCGCACGGGCCCCTGCACCAGGCAGCGGCCCTTGGACAGGATCGCCACGTGGTCGCAGACCTGCTGGACCTCGCCGAGCAGGTGGCTCGACAGGAACACCGTGTGGCCGTCGGCGCCCAGCTCGCGCACCAGCTCGCGCATCTCCTTCATGCCGGCCGGGTCGAGGCCGTTGCTCGGCTCGTCGAGGATCAGCAGGCGGGGGTCCTTGAGCAGGGCCGCGGCGATGCCGAGCCGCTGGCGCATGCCCAGCGAGTAGCCCTTCACCCGCTCGTCGGCGCGCTCACCCAGGCGCACCCGCTCGAGCACGGCCTCGACCCGGGTGCGGGGCACGCCCACCGACTGCGCCAACAGCTGCAGCTGGGTGCGCCCGCTCATGCCTGGCAGGAACAGCGGGTTCTCGACCAGCGCGCCGACGTGCCCGACGACGTCCGGCAGCTGGCGCGGCACCTCGTGGCCGAACAGGCGCGCGGTGCCGCCGTCCGCGCGGGCCAGGCCGAGCAGCACGCGGATCGTGGTGGTCTTGCCCGAGCCGTTCGGGCCGAGGAAGCCGTGCACGCCGCCGGCGTCCACGTGCAGGTCGAGGCCGTCCAGCGCCCGCTCGGGCGGCTTGCGCCGCCGGCGGTAGGTCTTGCGCAGGCCCTGGATCTCGAGCGCAGGACTGGTCATCGAGCACACCCCCGTCGGGCCCGCGCGGCCGTGCGCGGTGGCGCCCATCATGGCGGACGACGGGCCGTCGTCCCGTGCGTTCGGTCACGTCGGCGCGCCCCGGCCGTGCGGCACGTGCACCCGAGGTGGCGGGCAGGTGACACGGGGGGTGCCGGTGCACCTACCATCGTCGGGGCCGCCCTCGCGGCCGCCGCACGACCCGACCCGCAGCCGCCTGCCCCGGCCACGCTGCCCGCCGACCTGTTCGGAGCACCACGTGGGATTCCGCCTGACCCCTCAGGACAACAGCTTCTACGACCTGTTCTCCCAGCAGTCCTCGCACCTGGTGAAGGGCAGCGCGCTGCTCGGCCAGGTGCTCGGCGCCGACGCCGGCCGCCGCGAGGCGCTCGCGAAGGAGATGAAGGAGCTCGAGCACGCGGCCGACGAGTCGACGCACGAGATCATGCGCAAGGTGAACTCCTCGTTCATCACGCCGTTCGACCGCGAGGACATCTACTCGCTGGCCTCGAACCTCGACGACTGCATGGACCACATGGAGTCCGCGGTCGACCGGATCATGCTGTACCAGATCGACACCCTGCCGGACGGCGTCGCCAGCCAGGTCGAGGTGCTCGTGCGGATGTCGGAGCTCACCGCCGAGGCCATGCCACGGCTGCGCTCGATGAAGGACCTCGCCGAGTACTGGATCGAGATCAACCGGCTCGAGAACCAGGGCGACCAGGTCTACCGGCGGCTGCTGGCCGAGCTGTTCGACGGCGAGCTCAAGGCCACCGCGATCCTGAAGCTCAAGGACGTCGTCGAGGGCCTCGAGCACGCGATCGACGCCTTCGAGACGGTGGCGCACACGGTCGAGAGCATCGCGGTCAAGGAGTCCTGACCCACGTGGACCTGATCCCGATCATCGCCGTCATCACGCTGGCGATGGGCTTCAACTACACCAACGGCTTCCACGACTCGGCCAACGCGATCGCGACGTCCATCTCGACGCGCGCGCTGACGCCGCGGGTGGCGCTGCTGATGGCGGCCTGCGCGAACTTCATCGGGGCGTTCTTCGGCGCCAAGGTCGCCAAGACGGTGGGCAGCGGCATCATCGAGGCGCCGTCCGGCAGCCAGGGGCTCGCCATCTGCGCGGCAGCGCTGGTCGGTGCCATCGGGTGGAACCTGCTCACCTGGTGGTTCGGGCTGCCGTCGTCGTCGTCCCACGCGCTGATCGGCGGGCTGGGCGGCGCGGCGATCGCGGCCTCGGCGACGGTCAAGTGGCACGGGGTGCTCGAGAAGGTCGTCGTCCCGATGGTGCTCTCGCCGGTGATCGGCGTGGTCCTCGGGTACCTGGTGATGCTGGCCATCCTGTGGCTGTTCCGGCGGGCCAACCCGGGACGCGTCTCGCGCGGGTTCCGGCTGGCGCAGACGGTGTCGGCCGCGGCGATGGCGCTGGGGCACGGGCTGCAGGACGCCTCGAAGACCGCCGGTGTCGTCGTCCTGGCGCTGACGGTCGGCGGGTACCAGTCGGGAGACCACATCCCGGCCTGGGTGCTCATCATGTCGGCGGTCGTCATCTCGCTCGGCACCTACTCCGGCGGGTGGCGCATCATGCGCACGCTCGGCCGCCGGATCATCCACCTCGACCCGCCGCACGGCTTCGCGGCCGAGGCCACCGCGGCGTCGATCCTGTACGTCGCCGGGATCACCTTCGGCGCGCCGGTGTCGACCACGCACGTCATCACCTCGTCGATCATGGGCGTGGGCGCCACCAAACGGCTGTCGGCCGTGCGGTGGGGCGTCGCCGGCAACATCGTCGGCGCCTGGGTGCTGACCTTCCCCGGCGCCGGCCTCGTCGCCGCCGCCAGCTACGCCCTCATCTCCCTCCTCCTCTGACCCTTTCCGCCACCGCGGCCAGTTTCCGCCGCCAGTGCCGCTGCTGGCCGACGCAAAGCGGCTCGGGTGGCGGAAACGGTCAGGCGCGACCGGTGGGCGTCGCGGAGCCGGTGAAGGCGCCGCGCTCCCGGTGAACTGCCGCGCGGATGCGGGCCGTCACCTGCTCTGGACGCCGGACGACGTCCGCCGTGCCCCAGCGGACGACGGCCACGCCGAGCCGCTGCAGCCGCTGCTCACGGCGCATCTCGTCGCGCGTCGTCGACCTCACACTGCGGGCGACGTCGTCCACGTCGGTCGGGTCGTCGGCGGCCCCGAGGTACTTCCCGCGACCGTCGCACTCGAGCGCGACGGCAGCGCTGCCGATCCATCCGTCGACCCGGGCGACGAACTGACCAGTCTCGTCCCGGACCACGACCTGAGGCTCGCTGCGGATGCCGGCTCGCGCCAGCCGGGCGAACGAGTAGCTCTCCAGGTAGGACTCGTGCCGCGGGTCGACGAGCTCGAGCGCGCCGCGACCACGAGCCAGGTAGGGCCAGGGTTCTTGGCGGTCGAGCACCCGCTGGATCTCGCAGGCCGTCGTCGCGCCACCGCGCACCGCGGCGTCCACGACGGCGACGGCGTCCTCGCGCGGGAGGTGGCGGAGGCAGTCCGCCGCGGTGCGAGCCGGCGACGTCAGCCGGACGTCGATCCGCTCGCCGCCGACGTCGACGTGCCGCACCAGGACGTCGGACGGCGGGGTGGTGGCGACCTGCACGACGAGTCCTTCGCGCCGCCGGGCTGACCGCTGCAGGTCGGTGCTCGTGACGGTCACCGGACCGAAGCCGTCGAACGGTGCGGGCCACCCCAGCACGGCCGCGGCCGACAGGTGGCTCGCCACGTCGCGATCGCCCCGGAGGGCCAGGGCTGCGCACAGCCTGAGCAGGTGCTGCTCGCGCGGGTCGGCATCGGCGAGGCGGTCGCTGTCGACGTACCAGCCCCGCCGCACCACGTGCCACCGCCCGCACCTGAGGCGCTGCGTGACCTGGTGCCGGGTCAGGCCCGCGGCGAGGGCGACCTCTCGGCTGATCAGCAGCGGCAGGTCAGGATCTCGGGGCACGGCACGAGCCTGCCCAGTGCGGCCGCCCCTGCGTGCGCGCCATCCACAGACCTTTGCGCCGCCCGACCCGCTTTGCGCCACTCGGCAGCGGTTCCGGCGGCGGAAAGCGGTTCGGGTGGCGCAAAGGGGTCAGCCGAAGCGGCCGGAGATGTAGTCCTCGGTGGCGCGCTCGACCGGGTTGCTGAAGATCTTGGCGGTGTCGCCGATCTCGATGAGCCGGCCCGGCTTGCCGGTCGCTGCCAGGTTGAAGAAGGCCGTGCGGTCCGAGACGCGCGCCGCCTGCTGCATGTTGTGGGTGACGATGACGATCGTGTAGGTCGACTTCAGCGTCGACACGAGGTCCTCGATGGCGAGCGTCGAGATCGGGTCGAGCGCCGAGCAGGGCTCGTCCATCAGCAGCACCTGCGGCTCCACCGCGATGGCCCGCGCGATGCAGAGCCGCTGCTGCTGACCACCGCTCAGCCCGGCGCCGGGCTTGTCGAGCCGGTCCTTGACCTCGTTCCACAGGTTGGCGCCGCGCAGCGACTTCTCGACGACCTCGCCGAGCCGCGCCTTGTTCTTCACGCCGTTGAGCTTGAGCCCCGACGCCACGTTGTCGAAGATCGACATCGTCGGGAACGGGTTCGGCCGCTGGAACACCATGCCCACGGTGCGCCGCACGCCGACCGGGTCGACCTCGCCGCCGTAGAGGTCGCGGTCGTCGAGCATGATCGAGCCCTCGACGCGCGCCCCCGGGATCACCTCGTGCATCCGGTTGAGGGTGCGCAGGAACGTCGACTTGCCGCAGCCCGAGGGCCCGATGAAGGCCGTCACCGAGCGGGGCTCGACGGTCATCGTGACGTCCTCGACCGCCTTGAACCCGCCGTAGTAGGCGTTGAGGTCCTTGATGTCGATGCGCTTGGCCATGAGGGGTTCCCTACTTCTTGACCGAGCCGAGGCGCGCGATGAACCGCCCGGCGAGGTTGAGGACGAGGACGAGGAGCACGAGGGTGAGGGCGGTGGCCCAGACCCGCTCGACGGCGGGCGCGAGGATCTCGGTGCGGTCCTGGTTGATCATGGTCGGCAGCGCCGCCATGAAGCCCGAGAACAGGTCGGTGTTGATCGACTTCGAGTACGGGCCGAGGATCAGCAGCGGCGCCGTCTCGCCCATGACGCGGGCCAGGCCGAGCAGGATGCCGGTCATGATGCCGCTGAAGGCGGTGGGCAGCACGACCTTGGCGATCGTGCGCCACTTCGGCACGCCGAGCGCGTACGACGCCTCGCGCAGTTCGTTCGGCACGAGCTTGAGCATCTCCTCGGTCGACCGGACGACGACCGGCACCATGAGCAGCACCAGGGCCAGCGACACCGCGAACGCGACGCGGTCGAAGCCCAGCGTCGTCACCCACAGCGCGTAGACGAACAGCGCGGCGACGATCGACGGGATGCCGGTGAGGATGTCGACCATGAAGCTGACGGCGCGGGCGAGCTTCCCGCGGCCGTACTCGACGAGGTAGACCGCGGTCATCACCGCGATCGGGACCGAGATGAGCGCGGTCACCAGGCCTTGCAGCAGCGTGCCGATGATCGCGTGGTACGCGCCGCCGCCGACGGTTCGGGCGGTGATGCCGCGCTGCGAGTTCAGCCACCAGCTCTGGTCGAGCAGCAGGTGGTACCCCTTGGACACCACCGTCCACAGGATCCACGCGAGCGGGACGACCGCCAGGGCGAAGGCCAGCGTCACCAGCACCGTCGCGGCACCGTTGCGGAGGGTGCGCCCGCGCGAGCGGTGCGACAGGTGGTCGACGACGACGTCGGACGCCGGAGCCGGGCTCGAGGTCAGGGTGCTCACTCGCTGAAGGCCTTCCTGCGCTCGATGATGATCCGGGCGATCGCGTTGACGACGAACGTCAGGACGAAGAGCACCAGGCCCGCGGCGATGAACGCGCCGGCCTTGGTGGGCGTGTCGAACTCCGCGGCGTTGTTGGCGATCCGGCTCGCGAAGGTCTCGCCGCCGTTGAACAGCGAGAACGACCACGGGGTGCCGTCGGCCAGCTTGCTGACGATGATCGTGACGGCGATCGTCTCGCCGAGCGCCCGGCCCAGGCCGAGCATGGACGCCGAGATGACGCCGGGCTTGCCGAAGGGCAGGACGGCGGTGCGGATCATCTCCCAGCGGGTGGCCCCGAGGGCGAGCGCGCCCTCCTTGTGGGTCGTGGGCGTCTGCGCGAAGACCTCGCGCGACAGCGCCGTGATGATCGGCAGCACCATGATGGCCAGCACGATCGAGGCGAGGAAGATGGTGCCAGCCGAGCTGATCGTGGTGTCGGGGTCGAGCAGCGGGATGAACCCGAACGCGCCGGACAGCCAGTCCTGCAGGCCCTTCACGTGCGGCCCGAGCACCTTGATGCCCCAGAGGCCGTAGACGATCGAGGGCACCGCGGCCAGCAGGTCGACCAGCGCGGCGAACGGCTTCGAGAGCCGCTTGGGCGCGTACTGCGTGAGGAACAGCGCGACGCCGATCGCGACCGGCACCGCGATGAGCATGGCCACCGCCGACGAGATGACCGTGACCCAGAGCAGGTCGAGGATGCCGAAGCGCAGCTGCGCGCCGTCCACCTCCCACACGCGCGCGGTGAGGAAGTTGACCTGGTCCTTGGCCAGCGCCGGGACGGCCTGGCTGACCAGGAAGGCGCCCACGAGGACGACGATCGCGATGACCAGCAGGCCCGCGCCGTGGGCGGCGCCGGAGAAGAGGCGGTCACCGAGCCGTCCGGTCGAGGCGCCGTCGCCCTGCGGCGGCGGGTCCTCGCCGAGCAGGTCGGCCGGCGGGGTGACGGCGGTCATCGGCAGGTCCTCGTGGGGTCGTGGGCGGGGAAGCGAGCCGCCCTTCCCATGACTGCCCCGGTCACGGGAAGGGCGACGTCGCCGGTGGTGCTCAGGTCGTCAGCCGACGATCAGCTGATCGCCTCGACCGCGGCGGCCACCTTGGTGCGCAGCGCGTCCGGCATGGGGCCGTACCCGATGTCCGGCAGCGTCTTCTGGAAGTCCTCGCTCGCGTAGTAGCTCAGGAAGGACTTGACGAGCTTGGTCTTGTCGGCGTCCAGGCCCTTGCTGCAGACCACGCTGTACGTGACGAGGATGACGGGGTAGGCGCCCGGCTCCTTGGTGGCGTAGTCCAGGTCGAGGGCCAGGTCGTTGCCCGTGCCCTTCTGCTTCGCGGCCTCGACGGCCTTGGAGACGGTGTCGGCGGTCAGCTCGACGGCGCCGCCGCCGTTGTCGACCTTCGCGATGCCGAGCTTGGCGTCACGCGCGTAGCTCCACTCGACGTACGTGATGCCACCCTCGGTGGAGCTCACGCCGTCCGTGACGCCGGCCGACTTCTCCTTGCCTTCGCCCTTGCCGGTCCACTTCTTGCCGGGCTCGGCGGTCCAGGCGTCGGGGGCGGCCTTGTTCATCCACTTGGTGAAGTTCTCGGTGGTGCCGGACTCGTCCGAGCGGAAGAACACCTTGATCGGGCTGGACGGCAGCGTGGCGTCGGGGTTGATCTGCTTCAGCGCCGCGTCGTCCCAGGTCGTGATCTTGCCGTTGAAGATGTTGGCGGCGACCTCGGGCGTGATGGTCAGGCTGTCGACGCCGGAGAGCTTGTAGGCGATGGCGATCGGGCCGGCGACCATGGGCAGGTCCCACGCGGGGTTGTCCTGGCAGCGCTTCTTGGCCTCGTCGGCCTCGATGATGCCGTCCTTCTCCTCGGTCTTCAGCGCCGAGTCGGAGCCGGCGAAGTCGACCTGACCGGCGTTGAACTGCTTGATGCCCGCGCCGGACCCGGTCGGGTTGTAGTTCACGGTCACGTCAGCGCACTGCTCGCCGTAGGAGGCGATCGCCTGGTCGATGGCGTTCTTCTGCGCCGAGGAGCCCTCGGCGTTCAGCGTGCCGGTCGGGCAGTCGCTGGAGGCGCTGGTGCTGGAGCCCCCCGCGGTGTTGTTGTCGGAGCCGCAGGCCGCGAGCGCGAGGGCCCCGACCAGGGCGACGCCGGCGAAGCGGCCGATCCGCTTGATCGTCACAGTGATGTCCGTCTTCCGTGCAGGTTCGTGGACGTCGCGGGTGCGGCGTCACCGGGGACGCTAGGGAGGCCGGGTGAAGGGCCGGATGGCCCGGGGTGAACGGCGGGTGAACGACCGCGGGCGAGTCGTCGTCCGGTGGTCGGACCCCGGCTGAGCAGCAGGTGAACGAGCGTCCCGGACGTCGGCGGGCGGGCCCGGGATGGGCCCGTGATGGGTCCACGGGCCCTGGGGCCGGGCGCGGGCCCGCTGCCAGGCTGCTGCCATGCGGATAATCAGGCGCCGGCTGCGCGGCGACCAGGGGCAGGGCACCCTGGAGTACGTCGGCGTGGCCGTGCTCATGGGCCTGGTGTTCGCGGTGATGGGCGGGTCCGCGCTCGGGCTGGACACCAAGATGGTGCAGGCCGTCAACACCGTCATCTGCAAGGTCACGAACGGCAGCTGCGCCGGCAACGGCCCGACCGACCTCGAGGCCAAGCTGCCCGACTGCGAGGTCTACAGCGAGGACTACGCGGTCAAGGGCGAGATCACGGTCTTCAGCGTCAACCTCGGCGCGAACGGCAAGCTCGCGCTGCGCGAGGTGATCGGCGCCGACGGCAAGAAGACCTACCTCGTCGACCAGCAGGTCGGCGCTGACGTCGGCGCGCACATCATGTTCGGCGAGGAGGGCAAGTTCGGCCTCGGCGAGGGGCTGGGCGCCCAGGTCAAGGCCGGGCTGACGGGCAAGGGCTCGCGCACCTTCGCGTTCGACAACGAGAAGGACGCCCGGGCGTTCATCGAGGCGAGCGCGGCCGAGGTGGGCAAGCAGGGCGTCAAGGCGTCGCTGCCGCCGGGCGTCGGCGACATCGCCAAGTGGGGCCTCGACAAGATCACCGGCACCGAGTACAAGGAGCCGAAGGAAGGTCCCAAGGAGTACTTCTTCGAGGGCGGCACCAAGATCAGCGGCAGCGCCAACGCCGAGGCCGGCATCGAGGCCGGCGTGGGGGCCGAGGGCGCCGAGCTGCTGGGCGTCAAGGTCACCAAGGGCGAGACCGCGGCCGACGGCAGCACCAAGCCCGACCGCTACACCGTCTACGTCAAGGGCAACTCCAAGCTGAACGGCGAGCTCGGCATCCTCGGCGTCGGTCCCACCGGCGAGCTCGAGGGCGAGAGCGTCATCGGGATCAGCTACGAGAACGGCCAGCCGGTCGAGATGAGCCTCGAGACCGCCGGCAAGGTCAAGAGCTCGCTGCTCGGCAAGGGCGACCTCGGCGACATCCCGCTGGGCAAGAACCTCCCGAAGGCGTCGGGCAGCCTGGGGGTCGACGTGGCCGGCACCGAGCAGGGCAAGGTCGCGCTCACCCTCGACCTGACCAACTCCGACAACAAGCGCGCGGTGGCCGACGTCCTGAACAGCGTGGGCATCCCGGTCATGACGGCCGACGGCACGCCCGGCTACCAGGACCCCGCGACTGCCACCCAGGCGCTGGTCGACCGGTTCAAGAACGCCGGTCCCGCGGGGGGTGCGTCCATCACGGCGCAGAAGTACGAGGGGTCCGACGGCAAGTTCCAGGTCGGCTTCTTCGGCGGCGACCTGCTGACCTTCGGGGCCGGCGGCGAGGTCTCGACGTCCAACCAGTCGGCCGTGACGAGCCTCTACTATGACCCGGCCAAGGGGATGGTCCCCTGGAGGAGGTGCGGCGGATGACCTTCGGCCGGTCCGGCCTGGTCTGCGGAGCAGTGGTGCTGATGGCGGTGGCAGGGTGCTCGGGCTCGTCGGACGACGGGGCCGACGGCTCGCCGTCCGCCGGCGCGTCCGCGACGGGGACGGCGGCGGGGTCCGCCGCGCAGAGCACGTCGCAGACCGTGCCCATCAGCGGCGGCACGCACGTCACCGACGGCGCTGCGCAGTTCGACCTGCCCGCGGGCGTGGCCTTCGTCGAGGCGCCCCCGACCGTGCAGGACGACGCCGGCCAGCGCACCTGGCGCTACGCCCCCGACCCGAGCAGCGCGCTCTGCGTCGTCACGCTCGTCCAGCAGCCCGACTACACCCAGCCGTTCCCCGACAACGAGCGCCAGCTGCTCAAGACGCGCGTCGAGCAGATGGAGGGCGGCAAGGTGCTCGTCGACGACCAAGGACCCGGCCCCGACGGGACGGCGTCGGGCTGGCTCACGCACCACACGACGCCGGCCAGCGCGGGGGTGGGCCGCACGCAGGGGGTGCAGGTCTGGTCGCGCAGCTTCCTCACGCAGGGCAAGGGCCTGGTGCAGCTGTCGGCAGCTGCCCGCGAGGACCAGGCGCAGACCTGCCAGGTCGAGGCCGTCGTCCGGTCGTTGGGGTTCACCGGGTCGGAGGTGACCGCGGCGACGCCGTTGCCGTCGACGCCGGGGTCGACGCCGTCGACCAGCCCCACGGGCTCTGCCACCCCGTCCAGCTCGGCGGGCCAGGCGTGAGCGTGCGGCTGGACGGCGAGGGCTGGCGCGACGACTTGGCGCTGCACGCGGAGCCGGGCGAGTACGTTCGGCCGCTGGCGATCGGCGCGCTCGCGCAGCTCGTGGTGGGCCTGGTGGCGGCAGTGGTCGTCGGGTTCCTCGGCTACGCGCTGGTGTCCGGCTACGCCGAGGGCGACGTGCCCGCCGGGCGCACGGTCGCGGTCGGCGTGCTCGGCGTCGTCTCGGTCGTCGTCGCCGTGCTGGCGGGCGGGCTGGTCACCGGCACCCGGCTGCGCGCGGCCGGACGTCCGGCGCGGCACGCGCGCGCCGTGGCCGCGGTGTGGTCCGGAGGGCTTGCGCTCGTCGTCACGGTGCTGCTCGGCGCGGTCGGCGGCAGCAGCCTCGGGCAGTGGTTCGAGGGCGTGCTGGGCGTCGTGCTCGGCGTCGGCCTGGTGCTCGCCCGCAGCCCGCTGCACGACGAGCGGTGACGCTCGGAACGCAGCCGTCGCCCCGCCGGGCGGTCGGCATCGCGGTGGCGATCGGCGTCGTCGTCGCGCTCGTCCTCGTCGCGGCCGTCGGCGTCGGGTTCTGGTACGCGTTGCGGGGCAACGGTCCGGACGACGACGAGGTCGTGCAGGTCGACGCGACCCTCGCGCTCGAGCCGGTCGCCGACGGCACCCAGGTGCACCTGGTGCTGCGGCCCACCGGCGAGGTGAAGGCGCCGGTGCGCGTCGCGGCGGGGGCGGTCGACGAGCCCTACACGATCGACGCGCCGCCGTTCGACGGGCCCGACCTGCCCGGTCCCGCCGGCACCGGCAAGGACCTCGAGTGGACGCAGGCGCAGTCCGGCGGGCAGCCGCTCGGCACGGCGGACGTCGGCTTCCAGCCGTTGCGGCGCAACGGGTCCACCTACGACCTTACCGCCCTCGTCCCCACGGTCGACGGCCGGCGCGTCGTGGTCGTGCAGGGACTCGGGCAGTACCTCGACGTCCGCACGCTCACGGTCACGGCACCCTCCGGTGCGGTCACCAGCTGCCTCATCACCTACAGCGAGAGCCCGCGCCGCGCGCACCGCGTGACGCCGTGCACGCCCTCGACGTCGATGAGACCCGAGCTGCCGCAAGGGATCGAGCGCATCGTGCCGCAGGGGGAGCAGCAGGTGCGGTTCGAGCTCGCCGCGCCCTAGACCCCGTGGCGCTCGACGGCCACGACGCTCGCGCCGTCGCCGACACCCGCGACGTGCGCGACGAGCACCTCGCCCTTCACCAGGCCCGGGCCGGCCGACTCGCGCAGCGCGGCCGCCACGTCGGGGTGCGGCGCGTGCTCGGCCAGGTGGCCGAGCACCGCGGGCAGCAGGGGCCGGTGGGTGCACACGGCGGCGGGCTCTCCGCGCGAAAGCACCTTGCCCAGCGTCGCGACTGCCCGAGCGGGGTCGTCGGCGAAGCCCTCCTCGCTGAGCGAGTGGCGACCGATCAACCGCACGCCAGCGGCGCGCGCGAACGGCGCCACCGTGGCCGCGCACCGCTCGGCGTCGGACGTCACCACCCGGGTCACGCCGTAGGCCGAGAGCACCGGCACCAGGTCGGCCGCGCGGGCGTGCCCGGCGTCGTCGAGCGGGCGCCGGGCGTCGTCGTCCTTCCAGCGCCGCCGTCCGACCGAGCTGGCGTGCCGGACGACGAGCAGCGGCCAGGTGTCGAGCCGGCTCTCGCGCGCCGCGGCCCGCAAGGCCTTGAGCTGCAACCGGTCTCGGCGGTAGTCCAGCCGTGAGCGCGCCTCCGCGAACGTGGTCCACACGACCTCGTCCACCTCGTCGGCCAGCTCGCCGCCGTCGGCCAGCACGTGCGCCGCCCAGTAGTGCACGACCTTCGGGCGGGTCGACCCGTTGCCGCCGACCTCGTACGTCGCGTGCGGGAGCGGGATGCCCAGCCGCACGTGCAGCCCCGTCTCCTCCAGCACCTCGCGGACGGCGGCCGCGGCCCACGACTCACCGGGGTCGAGCTTGCCCTTGGGCCACGACCAGTCGTCGTACTTGGGGCGGTGCACCAGCGCGACCTGCAGCTCGGGGCTGCCGTCCGACCCGGGGCGCTCGCGCCACAGCAGCGCGCCGGCCGCGCGGACGACGCCCTCGTCGCGCACCGGCTCGGCCACCAGCGGCGCGACCGACGTCACCGGCGCCGGGCCTTGCGTCGCTGCTTGCCGAGCCGCTCGGCCACGGCCTGCTGCAGGTCCAGCAGGGGAGCGCCGTCGGCGTCGACGTGGTGACGGGTCCAGGTGCCGTCGGCCGCGAGGTGGAACGACGAGGTGCCGTCGTCCATCGCGGTGTCGAGCAGCTGGCGCAGCTCGCTGACGTGCGCGGGGTCCTCGAGCCGCACCAGCGCCTCGACGCGGCGGTCGAGGTTGCGGTGCATCATGTCGGCGCTGCCGATCCAGCAGGTGCGCCCGTCCTCGCGCTCGTCGCTGCCGAACAGGAACACCCGCGAGTGCTCGAGGAACCGGCCGAGCACCGAGCGCACCCGGATGTTCTCCGACAGCCCCGGCACGCCCGGACGGATGGCGCAGATGCCGCGCACCACGACGTCGACCTTCACGCCGGCCTGCGAGGCGCGGTACAGCGCGTCGATCACGGCCTCGTCGACGATCGAGTTGAGCTTCAGCGCGATGCCGGCCGGACGCCCCGCCTCGGCGTGCGCCTGCTCGGCCTGGATCTGCTCGACCAGCCCGCCCCGCAACGACCGCGGCGCCACGAGCAGCCGCTTGAAGCGCGTGCGCGGCGCGTAGCCCGACAGCTGGTTGAACAGCCGTGTGAGGTCCTCGCCCACCTTCTCGTCGGTGGTCAGCAGGCCGAGGTCCTCGTAGAGGCGCGCCGTCTTGGGGTTGTAGTTGCCGGTGCCGATGTGGCAGTAGCGGCGCAGGCCGTCGGCCTCCTGCCGGACGACGAGCGCGAGCTTCGCGTGCGTCTTGAGCCCGACGATGCCGTAGACGACGTGGACGCCGGCCTGCTCCAGCTTGCGGGCCCAGCTGATGTTGGCCTGCTCGTCGAAGCGCGCCTTGATCTCGACGATCGCCAGCACCTGCTTGCCGGCCTCCGCCGCGTCGATGAGCGCGTCGACGATCGGGGAGTCACCGCTGGTGCGGTAGAGCGTCTGCTTGATGGCGAGGACGCGCGGGTCGGCCGCGGCCTGCTCGAGGAACGCCTGCACCGACGTCGAGAACGCGTCGTACGGGTGGTGCAGCAGGACGTCGCGCACCCGCATGGCGGCCAGGATGTCGCCGGGCTTGCTGGTCTCGACGCCCTCGGTGAGGTCGCGGTGCGTGGCGGCCACGAACGGCGGGAAGCGCAGCTCGCTGCGGGCCAGGTCGGCCACCAGGTTGAGGCCGCGCAGGTCGAGCGGCGCCGGGAGCCGGTAGACCTCGCCGTGCGAGACGCCGAGCTCGCGCACCAGCAGGTCGAGCACGTGGTCGTCGGTGTCGGCGGCCACCTCGAGGCGCACCGGCGGGCCGAACCGGCGGCGCATGAGCTCCTTCTCGAGCGCCTGCAGGAGGTTCTCGGCGTCGTCCTCCTCGACCTCGAGGTCCTCGTTGCGCGTGACCCGGAAGCTGTGGTGCTGCAGCACCTCCATGCCCGGGAACAGCTGGTCGAGGTGCGCCGCGATGATGTCCTCGAGCGGCACGAAGCGGGACTTGTAGGGGTCGGCCAGCGAGGGGTCGACGCCGGTGGCGGTGCCGTCGACGTCCTCGACCGCGACGAACCGCGGCAGCAGCGGCGGCACCTTGACCCGCGCGAAGTGCTCCTTCTCGGTCTTGGTGTTGCGCACGATCACCGCGAGGTTCAGCGAGAGCCCGGAGATGTAGGGGAACGGGTGCGCGGGGTCGACCGCCAGCGGCGTCAGCACCGGGAACACCTGCGCGCGGAACATCTCGTGCAGGCGTTCCTGCTCGTCGCCGCTCAGCTCGTCCCAGCGCACGACGGTGATGCCCTCGGCGGCCAGCTGCGGCCGGACGTCGTCGTGGAACACGCGCGCGTGCCGGGTCATGAGGTCCTGCGCGAGGGCGCTGATCTGCTCGAGCACCTCGCGCGGCTCGAGCCCGGCGGCCGAGCGGACGGCGATGCCGGTGGCGATGCGACGCTTGAGCCCGGCGACGCGCACCATGAAGAACTCGTCGAGGTTGCTCGCGAAGATCGCCAGGAAGCGGACCCGCTCGAGCAGCGGCACCGAGGTGTCCTCGGCCATCTCGAGCACCCGCTCGTTGAACTGCAGCCAGCTCGTCTCGCGGTCCAGGAACCGCTCGGGGTCGAGGTCCTGCAGCACCGGCGCCTCGGCGGCGGGCGCGCCACCAGCGGGCTCGTCGGTCGCGGCGACGGCGGTCTGGTCGGTGGCGGCGTCGTCCGCTGCGGGCTCGGTCACCAGGCTCATGCTCTCGATGCTGCCACCCGCAGGTGAACGAGGGGTAGCGGACGTCCCACCCGTCGGTCAGCGGTCGGCGCCGCCGACGGGCCGGGAGAACTGCACGTCGACGTCCCAGCGGCTGAACCCCAGGCGCTGGTAGGTGTGCACGGCGGCGGTGTTGTCGGCGTCGACGTACAGCATCGCCTGGGTCAGCCCGGCGGCCCGCAGGTACCGCAGCCCGGCGACGGTGAGCTGGCGGCCGAGGCCCTTGCCCTGGTGGGCGGGGGCGACGCCGACGACGTAGACCTCGCCGATCGGGTCGTGGTCGTGGTCGGTGGCGCCGTGGACCTTGGTCCAGTGGAAGCCGGCCAGGTCGCCGTCTGGGCCGTCGAGCACCAGGAAGCCCTCGGCGTCGAACCAGTCCTCGGCGACCCGGTGCTGCAGGTCGTCGAGCGTCCAGCTGCCCTGCTCGGGGTGGTCGGCGAAGGCGGCGGCGTTGACGGCGAGCCAGGCCTCGTCGTCGACGCCGGGCCTGAAGGTGCGCAGCGAGTAGCCGGTGGGCAGCTCGACCGCCGGGAGCGCGGCCCGCAGCGAGCGCCGCATCTGCCACAGCTCGCGCACCGACAGGTAGCCGAGCGAGGTGGCGAGCGCCCGCGCGGGGGACTGCTGGCCGTGCGCCCACAGGCGCAGCCGGCCGTCGGGGGACAGCTGCTCGAGGTGCTCGACCATCAGCCGCCCGACGCCCTGGCCGCGCAGCTCGGGGTGCACGACGACCTCGACGCTCGAGCCCTCGACCGCGTCGGTGGGGTCGAGGTGCGCGTACCCGGCCAGGCGCTCCTCGCCGTCGCCGTCATCCTCGCCCCCGACCCGGCGGGCGAAGACCAGCAGGTGCCGGTCGGGGCCGGGCCGGCCGGACGGCAGGTGCAGCATCACGTGCTCGCTGAGCGGGTGCAGGCCGTCGGTCTCGGTGGCCGCCGCGACCAGCGCGTTCACCGCGGCAAGATCGTCCGCGGGCAGCTGCTCGAGCACCTCCACGCGGGCGTCGATGTCGGGCGGCACGTCGGCGAGCCTAGCCGCCGCCGGGCGGTCGCCCGCCGGTCGCCGTCCGTTCGCGTTTCGTGACGTCGAAGGTCTGTCGGACGACGCCTCCGACGGTTAGCGTGCGGGGCTGACCCACCGGTCCTCATCGAACCCTCAGGGAGCTCCATGTCCACGCGTCGCTCGAAGCGGCTCGCGAGCGTGCTGGCCGTCACCTCGGCCGCAGCGCTCGCCGCCACGATGTCGTCCACCGGATCGGCCACCGCGGCCCCCGGCAACCCGCGGCCCCGCGAGCTGCAGATCCAGCTGCTCTCGTTCAACGACTTCCACGGCAACCTGGAGGCGCCGGGCGGTTCGAGCGGCACGCTCACCACCAGCTACACCGAGGTGCAGGACCCGGTCACCTCGGTGTTCTCGGCCAAGGGCACGACGGTGCCGGCAGGTGGCGTCGAGTACCTCGCCACGCACCTGAAGCAGGCGCGCGCGGGCCACACCAACTCGGTGACCGTGGCGGCCGGCGACATCATCGGCGCGTCGCCGCTGCTGTCGGCCGCGTTCCATGACGAGCCCACGGTCGAGGCGATGAACTCGCTGGGCCTGGACGTGACGTCGGTGGGCAACCACGAGTTCGACGAGGGGTACAAGGAGCTGCAGCGCATCGCCGACGGCGGCTGCATCGACGACGGCGCGGGCGCGAACAACCAGAACTCCTGCGCCGCCCACGCGTTCAAGGGTGCTGACTACCCGATCCTGGCCGCGAACGTGCGGTACAAGAACACGACCAAGACGATCCTGCCGCCTTACTGGATCAAGACCTTCGCCGGCGGCGCCAAGATCGGCTTCATCGGCATGACGCTCAAGGACACCCCGAGCATCGTCACCAAGTCCGGCATCGAGGGCCTGGTCTTCGAGGACGAGGCCACGACGGCCAACAAGCTCGTGCCGGTGCTGCGGGCGCAGGGCGTCAAGGCGATCGTCGTCCTGATCCACCAGGGCGGTACGCCGGCCACGACGACGTACAAGGCCGCGCACGGCACGTACAACGTCGCCCCGCCGTTCGACGCCACCTGCTCGACCGCGACGCGCAACGGCGTCAAGGGTGCGCAGCTCAAGGACGACAGCCCGATCCTCGACATCACGCGCCACCTCGACCCGCAGATCGACATGGTGATCTCGGGCCACACGCACCAGCCGTACATCTGCTCGCAGCGCGACAGCAACGGCCAGCAGCGCCTGATCACCAGCGCCTCGTCGTTCGGCCGGCTCTTCACCGAGACCGACCTGGCGTACGACCTGCGCGCCGGTGACATCCGCCGCGCGTCGGTGAGCGGCACGAACGTGGTCGTGTCCCGCGACGTCACCAAGGACGCCGCGCAGACGTCGATCATCAACACCTACAACACGCTGGTGCAGCCCATCGCCAACAAGGTGATCGGCCAGGTCGCGGGCGGCGCCACGCTGCCCAAGACCGGTGCGGACGTCGAGACCTCCCTCGGCCGCCTCATCGCCGACGCGCAGAAGGACGACGCGACCACGGTGACCGGCGGGGTGGCGCCCCAGATCGCCTTCATGAACCCGGGCGGCATCCGCGCCGACCTGGTGCCCCAGCCGAACGGCGACGTCACCTTCGGCGCCGCGTTCACGGTGCAGCCGTTCAACAACTACGTGGTGTCCGAGACGCTCACGGGTCAGCAGATCTACGACACGCTCGAGCAGCAGTGGTCCGGCCCCAACGCTTCGGCCAACAAGATCCTGCAGGTGAGCGAGGGCTTCACGTACTCGTGGAGCGCCTCGGCCCCGGCCGGCTCCAAGGTCGTGCCGGGCTCGGTCGCGCTGGACGGCACGCCGATCAGCAAGACGGCGACCTACCGGGTGGCGGTCAACTCCTTCCTCTCGGACGGCGGCGACAACTTCCCGGGCCTGGTCGGCACGAACAAGTACTTCGGCGGGCTCGACATCGACGCCCTCGCGACGTACCTGACGGCCCACTCGCCGTACACGCCGATCGACGCCGACCGGATCACCCAGGTCCCCTGACCTCCCGGTGAGCCACCCGTCCTGACCGGACGGCGACGGCCCGGCCCCCCTCGTGGGAGCCGGGCCGTCGCACGTCCGCGGCCTGGGTGAGGGAAGGGCCAGCGGGTCAGGGGAGGGCGGGTGCCGGGACGTCGGAGCCGGCCTGGTGATCGCGCCCGGGCGGCACGAAGCGGTAGCCGACGTTGCGCACCGTGCCGATCTGCTGCTCGAACTCCGGACCGAGCTTGGCCCGCAGCCGCCGCACGTGGACGTCGACCGTCCGGGTGCCGCCGTAGTAGTCGTAGCCCCAGACCTCCTGCAGCAGCTGGGCCCGCGTGAAGACGCGCCCCGGGTGCTGCGCGAGGTGCTTGAGCAGCTCGAACTCCTTGTACGTCAGGTCGAGCGCCCGGCCGCGCACGCGCGCCGAGTAGGTCGTCTCGTCGATCACCACGTCGCCGGCGCGGATCTCGGGGGCCAGGTCGTCCTCGCCGTCCGTCGCCATGAGCGAGCGGCCGATCGCCAGCCGCAGCCGGGCCTCGACCTCGGCCGGTCCGGCGGTCGCCAGCAGGACGTCGTCCGCGCCCCACTCCGCGGTGACGGCGGCGAGCCCGCCCTCGGTGACCACGAGCAGCACCGGGGCCGAGACGCCGGTGGTGCGCATGAGCCGGCACAGCGAGCGGGACGGCGCGAGGTCGCGCCGGCCGTCGACCAGCACCACGTCGGTGGGCGGGGTCTCGACCAGGGCGCTCGCCTCCGCGGGCAGCACGCGCACCTGGTGGGCCAGCAGCCCGAGCGCGGGCAGGACCTCGGCGCTGGGCGACAGGTCGTTCGTCAGCAGCAGCAGTCTCGCCATGGCGGGCCCTCCTTCCGGCGTGGGGCGGGCCGGGCGGCGCAGGCGGTGCAGTCGTGCCGTCGTCCGCGCGCTCGCGACCCATCGGGGTCGGGCGTCGGCGGCCGACTGCAGGCAGGATAGGGCATGGCGTCCCGAGGGGCGGCCCGTCGTCCCGGCGGGTGAGACACGAGCGAGCACGACGACGGACGGAGACGGACCGGTGGCCGAGGTGACGGTGCGGTACTGGGCCGGGGCCCGCGAGGCGGCCGGCGTCGACGACGAGCCGGTCGCGGCGGCGTCCGTGCGCGAGGTCGTCGACCAGCTCACCGCGCGCGGTGCCCCGCTCGACGCCGTCGTGCGCCGCAGCTCGCTGCTCGTCGACGGCCGAGTGGTCCGCGACGACGCCCTGGACGCCGCGCTGGACGACGGGCAGACCGTCGAGGTGCTGCCGCCCTTCGCCGGCGGGTGACGCCGCGCGCGGCCGGACGGCGTCCCCCGACCTGGCAGGATGAGCGCCCATGAGCGCCGACGAGCAGCAGGGGGTGGACGTCGTCCCCGCCCTGCCGTCCGCGCCCGTCGGCGCCGTGCGGCTGTGGACCGCCGGGCTGACCACCGTGGTCGCCGCGCTCGTCTGCCTCGGCGCGTTCGCCGGTGACGTGATGGCGCTCGCAGCCGTCGTCGTCCTCGCGCTGCTGCTCGCCGGCGGCTGGTCGCGCCTGCTCGACCTGCCCTCGCCGCGGGGCACCACGGCGGTCCTCGCGCTGAGCGGCGCGGCGTCCGCGGTCGCCGTGGCCCGCGCCGACGCCGAGCCCCGGCTGGAGTGGCTGGCCCTGGCGCTCGCCGGCGGCGTGGTCACCGAGTTCGTCCACCAGCTGCTGCGCCGCGACGGCCGCCCGCGCCTGGTCGAGTCGGTGTCGGGCACGGTGGCCGGCGTCGTCGTCCTGGGGTCGGCGGCCTCGGTGCTGGCCCTGCCCGACAGCCCCTCGACCGCCACCGGCGTCGTCACGTGGGCCGCGCCCGTCGTGGCCGGCTCGCTCGTGCAGCTCGCCCCGCTGCCCCGGCGGTTCACCCTGCCGCTCGGCGTGCTGGTGGGGCTTCTCGTCGGCGGCCTGCTCGGCGGCCTGTTCGACGACGGCACGGTCGTGGCCGGCCTGCTGTGCGGCGGCGTCGCCACCGCGGTGGCCCTGATGGTGCACCGGCTGCTCGAGCCGCTGCCCGCCGCCGGCCGCGCGCCCGGCTGGCTGGCCCTCGCCGTCGCGCCGCTGGCGACGTCGGCCATGGCCGGTTACGTCGCCCTGCGCCTCACGCTCGGATGAGCGGAGGAGGGGTGCTGCTCGTCTGCACCGGCAACGTGTGCCGCTCCCCGTTGGCTGCTCAGCTGCTGCGCCACGAGCTGGACGGGCGAGGCGTGGGGCCCGACCGCGTGCAGGTGTCGTCCGCCGGCGTGGCGGCTCTCGTCGGCGAGCCCATGACCCCGCAGGCGGTGGAGCAGGCCCGCTCGCTCGGCCTGCAGCCGCAGGACCACCGAGGACGCCAGCTCACCGACGCGATGATCGCCGAGGCCGACCTCGTCCTGACGGCCGAACGGCGGCACCGCTCCTGGGTGGTCGACCGCGACCCCCAGGCGGTCCACAAGACCTTCCTGCTGCTCGAGCTCGCACACCTGCTCGCAGAGACCACCGAGACGGGCTGGACGCCCCCGCTCGGGCTGGACGGGCTGGCGGCGCGCGCCGTCCGGCGGCGCAGCGGGGTGGCGCCGCTCGACCGGGACGAGGTGCCCGACCCCTACGGCCGGTCCCGCCGTCACTACCGCCGCACCACCCAGGCGCTCGCGCCCGCGGTGCGGGCCCTCGCTGCGGCGGTCGCGGCTCAGTAGACGAGGGCCTGGGCGCCGTCGGCGAGCGCCTCCTCGACGAAGACCGCCGCGCCCGCCACCCGCACGCCCGGCACGACGTCGTCCGGCCCGATCTCGCGCCGGGCCGCGCACTGCGTGCACAAGGTCACCCGCCCGGCAGCGAGCACGGCGTCGAGCAGGTCCGGCAGCGGCGCCGAGTGCGGCAGCTCGAACTGCGCCGCCCGCCCGGGCAGCGCGAACCAGCTGGCCTCGCCGGTCAGCCACAGGCTGACGGCGACCCCGGACGCCGCCGCGGTGGCGGCCACGGTGAAGGCCTGGGCGCACCGCTCGGGCGCGTCGGAGCCGGCCGTGACCTTGACCACGAGGGAGCGCGCCATGGCGCTCACGGTAACCGCCGCGCGGGCGGCCCCCGCCCGGGCCGCCGGTAGCATCGGGCTCGTGAGCGGACTCGAGATCTTCTACACCAGCCTGCTGGTCGCCAGCGCCCTCGTCATCACCTGGTTCGCCGGCTTCGTCGTCTACCGCCTCTACCGCGGGCAGCGCTGAGCGGGCGGACGGACACCGCGATGGAGATCTCTCCCGACCTGCCCACCCCGCTGGTCCCCCTGGCCTGGCTGATCGGCCGCTGGGAGGGCGCCGGCGTCGTCGGCTACCCGACGATGGACTCGGTGAACTTCGGCCAGGAGGTCGAGTTCCGCCACGACGGCCGCCCGTTCCTGCACTACTCCAGCCAGGCCTGGCTGCTGGACGACGCCGGGGCCAAGGTGCGCCCGCTGGCCAGCGAGACCGGGTTCTGGCGCCCGCAGGAGGGCGGCGACCTCGAGGTGCTGCTCACGCACCCCACGGGCTACGTCGAGATCTACGTCGGCCAGGCCGACGGCCCGCGCATCCAGCTGCAGACCGACCTGGTCGCCCGCACGCCGAGCGCCAAGGAGTACACGGCGGCCAGCCGCATGTACGGCCTGGTCGACGGCGACCTGATGTGGGTCATGGACATGGCGGCCGTGGGGCAGCCGATGCAGTCGCACGCCTCCGCGCAGCTCAAGCGCGTCTCCTGAGCGGGGTCGCGGAATGCCCGACCGCCCGCGGACGCTGACCCCGGCATGAGCGTCGACACCGTGGCCAGCCCGCTGCTCGCGCGTCCCGGCGCCGTCGCGGCCGAGGGCCCCGACGCCGGCGTCGCCTGGCACTACGGCGACCCCACCCGCGAGGCCCGGCTGCTCGAGGAGGGGCTGGCGGTGGTCGACCTCTCGCACCGCGCGGTCGTCACCGTCACCGGCCCCGACCGGCTCAGCTGGCTGCACTCGATCACGACCCAGGCGCTGACCGGTCTGGCGCCGCGCACGTCCACCGAGGCGCTGGTGCTCAGCCCCAAGGGCCACGTCGAGCACGCGCTGCACGTCGTCGACGACGGCGAGACCACCTGGATCACCGCCGAGCCGGGCACGGGCGACGCCCTCACCGGCTGGCTGCGCTCGATGCAGTTCATGCTGCGCGTCGAGACCACCGACCGCACCGCGGACGTCGCGGTGCTGGGCGAGCCGGTCGGGCGCGAGGGCGCGGACGGCGAGCCCGTCGTCTGGCGCGACCCCTGGCCGACCGTGGCGCCGGGCAGCGTGTCGTACGCGGCCGTCGAGGACGCCGACCACCCGGCCGCCGGTCGCGCGTGGCGCGAGCTGCTGGTGCCGCGCGGCGAGCTCGAGGCCGCCGTCGC
>NZ_BAAGXY010000026.1:0-6265 GCF_054779595.1 Angustibacter peucedani | reverse complement strand
GGCGGGCCGGGTGCGTGGCGCCCGGCACGTCGGTGGGCGTCACCGCGCCGTGGCTGCGCCGCGACGAGCGCTGGTCGCGCTCGCGGCGCCGGCTGCGCATGGCCGTCATCAGGTCGAGCGGGTCGGCGTGGCCGCGGCCGTGCGCGTCCGTCGGGCCGTCGACCCCGCCGTCCGCCTCGATGTCGTAGACCGCGCCGTCCGGCACGGCGGCGAGCCGGGCACCGCCGAGCGGGCCGTCGGTCTCGGGGGCCGCCTCGCTGAGCCACCGTGCCTCGTCGTCGGCCGGGGTGACCGAGCGGCCGACCGGGTCGAAGTGCCAGCGGGCCTGCCGGTCGCGACCGCCCGCGCTGAAGGAGACGACGACGGTCCAGGGGCCGTCGTCGGTGCGCCAGCTGTCCCACTGCACGTGGTCGGCGTCGACGCCGCGGCCGGTGAGGCGGCGCAGCACCTCGGCACCGAGGGTGACCTGCCCGGCGCCCGGACGACGCAGCCGCACCTCGCGCGCGGTGGTGGCCACGTGCTCGCGCTCGGCCAGCACGGGACCCTCGTAACGGCGCACCTTCTCCAGCGGCCAGCCCGAGGCCGCGGCGATCTGCTCGGCCGTGGCGCCGGACCGGATCCGGGCCTGCACCTCGCGCGGTCGCAGCCCGCCGCCGATCTCGATCTGGAGCTGGCCGAGAGCGGCGCGGTCGCGGCGGACGGCGGCGCGCAGCGCCTCGTCGACGCCGAGAAGGAACCGCTGGCCCTCGCCGTCGGCGAGCACCAGGTGCTCGCCGTCGTCGTGGACCCCGATGAGCTGCAGGTCGTGCATACGGACTCCTCGATCGGGTGGCACCCCCGACTCTGCCACCCGGGGCGGCCGGATCCTGGCAGGCGCGCCCTAGGGTGGGGAGCCGTGATCCTCCCCGACGCGCGGCTGCAGCTGGTGCTCGACCTGGTCGGCGTGCTCGTGTTCGCCGTGTCCGGCGGGTTGGTCGCGGTCAAGAAGCAGCTCGACCTGTTCGGCGTCCTCGTGCTGGCCACCGTCGCGGGCCTCGGCGGCGGGGTGCTGCGCGACCTGCTGATCGGCGCCGTGCCCCCGGTCGGCATCACCGACTGGCGGCTGCTCGCGGCCTGCGCGGTCGGCGGCCTGCTGACGTTCTTCTGGCACCCGGCCTTCGGGCGGATCTCCCGGCTGGTGCGGGTGCTCGACGCCGCGGGCCTCGGCGCGTTCTGCGTGTCGGGCGCGCTCAAGGCCCTCTCGCTCGGCGCCGGCCCGATGACCTGCGTCATCGTCGGGACGCTGTCGGCCATCGGCGGCGGCATGATCCGCGACGTCCTGGCCCGCGAGGTGCCGGAGGTGCTGGTGCGCGAGCTCTACGCCGTCCCGGCGGCGCTGGGCGCGACGGTCGTGGTGGTCGCCCACGAGCTCGGCGTCCTCGGTCCCGGCGTCGCCCTCGGCGCCGCGGTGCTGGTGCTCGCGCTGCGCGTCGGCGCGGTCGTGCTCGACCTCAACGCCCCCAGGCCGCTGCGCACCGGTCCTCCTGGCACCATCGAGCGGTGACGACCTCGCCCGCCGACCCGTACGACGCCCTGCTGCTGCTGTCCTTCGGCGGGCCGGAGCAGCCGGACGACGTGATGCCGTTCCTGCGCAACGTGACCGCGGGCCGCGGCATCCCGGACGAGCGGCTGGCCGAGGTCGCCGAGCACTACGACCACTTCGGCGGCCGCAGCCCGATCAACGACCAGAACCGCGCCCTCGTGGCCGCCCTCGAGGCCGAGCTCGCGCGCCGCGGCGTCGACCTGCCGGTGCTGTGGGGCAACCGCAACTGGGGGCCGTTCGTCACCGACGCGCTGCGCGAGGCGCACGCGGCCGGGCACCGCCGCGTCGTCACCGTCACGACGAGCGCCTACTCGTCCTACTCGAGCTGCCGCCAGTACCGCGAGGACCTCGCGGGCGCCGTGCTGGCCCTGGCCGACGAGGGCCGGGCGCTGGACGTCGACAAGGTGCGCCCGTACTTCGACCACCCGGCGTTCGTCGAGCCCAACGCGCGGGCCGCCGCCGCGGCGCTCGCGGACCTGCCCGTGGGCTCGCACCTGGTCTTCGTCACCCACTCCGTGCCGGACGCGATGGACGACGCGAGCGGGCCGGGAGGCGACCTGAGCCCGGCGTACTCGCGCCAGCACCAGGACGTCGCCTCGGTCGTCGCCGACGCGGTGAGCCGGGAGGTCGGCCGGTCGGTGCCGTGGGAGCTCGTGTACTGCTCGCGGTCAGGCCCGCCGTCCCAGCCCTGGCTGGAGCCGGACGTCGGCGACCACCTGCGCGCGCTGCACGCGGCCGGCGTCCCCGGGGCGGCGGTGTGCCCGATCGGCTTCGTGAGCGACCACCTCGAGGTCGCCTACGACCTCGACACCGAGGCGGCCGAGGTCGCCGCCGAGATCGGGCTGCCGTTCGCGCGGGCCGCGACCGTGGGCACCGACCCGGTCTTCGTCGCCGGGCTCGTCGACCTGGTGCTCGAGCGGGCGGCGGAGGCGCGCGGCGAGCAGCCGGCGCACCCGGTGGTCGGGGCGCTCGCCCCCCGCCCGTCGGTCTGCCCCGTGGGCTGCTGCCGCAACCTGCGCGCCGAGCGTCCCGCGGCCTGCGGCGAGGACTGGACGGCGCCCGCCGTCGACCCGGCGGGCGCGCGATGACCAGCGCGGCGGACGCCGCCCTGCTGCACGACCTGCTGGCGCTCGCCGAGCGAGCAGCGCGCGCGGCCGGGGTGCTGATCCGCGACGAGCGGCCCGACGACCTCGGCGTCGCGAGCACCAAGTCCAGCCCCACCGACGTCGTCACGGTCATGGACGAGCGCAGCGAGCAGCTCCTGCGCGAGCTGCTGCTCGGCGAGCGTCCGGACGACGGCCTGCTGGGCGAGGAGGGCGACGACGTCGCCGGGACGTCGGGCGTCACCTGGGTCGTCGACCCGATCGACGGCACGGTCAACTACCTCTACGGCATCCCGGCGTACGCGGTGAGCGTCGCGGCGGTTCAGGGCGACCCGCGCGACCCGGCCGGGCACGAGGTGCTCGTCGGCTGCGTGCACAACCCGGTGCTGGGCGAGACCTTCACCGCGACGCGCGGCGGCGGGGCGTTCCTCGACGGCCGGCCGCTGCGGGTGAGCGAGCAGGACGACCCGGCGCTGTCGCTGCTCGCCACGGGGTTCGGCTACGACGCCGACCGGCGGCGCCACCAGGCCGGCGTCGTGGCGGCGCTGCTGCCGGTCGTCCGAGACGTGCGCCGGATCGGCAGCGGCGCGCTGGACCTGTGCCAGGTGGCCTGCCGGCGGGTCGACGGGTACTACGAGCGCGGCCTGAAGCCGTGGGACCTCGCGGCCGGCGGGCTGGTCGCGCGCGAGGCCGGGGCGCTGGTCACGGGGCTCGGCGACGCGCCTGCGGGCGAGGACCTCGTGGTCGCCGCCGGGCCGGCGCTGCACGCCCGGCTGCAGGCGTTGCTGGCCCCGCTGCGTCCGGATGTCGACGCGGTGTGATGCTCGCCCCGGCCATCAGGCACAATCCCTGTCTCGACCCGGGCACAAACTCGCCCCTCTCGGCGTTATCCCGCCGCGAGCAGCACGAGATGTCGCTCCACGAGCACTCAGCAGCACCAGCAGCACCACCTGTTCCACCCACAGCGAGACCCCGCGGAGGGCGACCCGAACCATGGCGACCGACTACGACGCGCCGCGCAAGACCGACGACGAACTGAACGAGGACAGCCTCGAGGAGCTGAAGGCCCGCCGGGTCGACAAGAGCTCATCGTCGGTGGACGTCGACGAGACCGAGCAGGCCGAGGGCTACGAGCTGCCCGGGGCCGACCTGTCCAACGAGGAGCTCTCGGTGCGGGTCCTCCCGCGCCAGGCCGACGAGTTCACCTGCTCGCGCTGCTTCCTGGTCAAGCACCGCAGCCAGCTGTCCGGCGAGAGCAAGGGTCAGCCGGTCTGCCTCGAGTGCTCCTGACCTGCCTCACCAGCACCACCTGACCCCTGCGACGGCTCGTCGCGCGCGGTCCCGGCCCCAGCGGCCGTGATCGCCGCGGCGAGCCGTGCTGGTTCCCGCGACGACAGCAGCCAGTACGGCGTCGGGTCCTGCGGGTCGACCACCTCGACCAGCACGGCCTCGTGGATCCACCCGCGGGTGCACAGGTAGGCGCGCGCGTCGGCCTCGGGCCCGCGCAGCGCCTTCGTGCGGGCCGCGTCCAGCACCCGCACCCGCCCGAGCAGCGCCACCGGGATGTGCGCGCGGCCGGCCCGCAGCTCGCCGTCCGCCACCTCGAGCCGCGCGCTGGAGGCGAGCAGCGCCGCGACGACCGCGGCCACCGCCACCAGCGAGACGCCGAGCGCCACCACGGCGCCGAGCGCGCCGAGCACGGTCAGCCCCAGGCTCGCCGCCACCAGCCCGCAGACCACCCACACCGCGGGCGAGGGCAGCAGCAGCTCGCGGTGGACGACGGCCGGGCCGGTGGGTGCGCTCACCGGCCCAGGGTGGCACGCGACGTCCGGACGGGCAGGGACTAGGGTCGCTGCCGATGAGCGAGGACGAGCGCGGCGGCCCCGGGACGGGGTCGACCGTCGAGGTGCTGGTGCAGCGGCTGGACCACGAGCTGCCCCTGCCGGCGTACGCGCACCCCGGCGACGCGGGTGCCGACCTGGTGACCCGGGTCGACGTCACGCTCGGTCCGGGGGAGCGGGCGACGGTGCCGACCGGCATCGCCATCGCGCTGCCGCCCGGGTACGCGGCCTTCGTGCACCCGCGCTCCGGCCTGGCGGCCCGCCTCGGCGTGACGACGCTCAACGCGCCGGGCACCGTCGACGCCGGGTACCGCGGCGAGATCCAGGTCAACCTGGTCAACACCGACCGCACCACGCCGGTCACGCTGCACCGCGGCGACCGCGTGGCCCAGCTCGTCGTCCAGCGCGTCGAGCACGCCGGCTTCACCGTCGTCGACTCCCTGCCGGAGTCGGTGCGCGGGGCCGGCGGCCACGGCTCCACCGGCGGGTTCGCCGGCACCGCGGCCGCACCCGGCACCAACATCGGGGCCCTGGCCCCGGAGGGAGAGATCTCGTGAGCCTGTTCAAGCGCCGTCCCAAGGACGAGGACGTCGACGAGGTCGACGCCCTCGACGCCGCGACCGACGGGTCCGACGACGGCGGCGGCGACGACGACGCGGACGACGGCCGCTCGGCGCCCGCCGCGGGCGACGCCGTGACGTTCGACCGCCAGGGCGGACCGTTCGACCGCGAGGAGGTCGACGGGCCCGACGGCCGGCTCGAGCTGGGCGCGCTGTGGCTGCCGATGGTCGACGGCATCGAGCTGCAGCTGCAGATGGACGAGGGCACCGGCCAGGTCACCGGCGCGTTCGTGGTGCTCGGCGACGCGGCCGTGCAGATCCAGGCGTTCGCGGCGCCGCGCACCGAGGGCATCTGGCGCGAGGTGTGCGACGAGATCGCGGCCGGCATCACCGAGCAGGGCGGCACCGCCGACCCGGGCTACGGCCGCTTCGGCCGCGAGCTGCTGGCCCGCGTGCCGGCCCAGCAGCCCGACGGCAAGGTCGGCTTCCAGCCGCTGCGCTTCACCGGCGTCGACGGGCCGCGCTGGCTGCTGCGCGCGGTGTTCCACGGCCGCGCCGCCGTCGAGCCCGAGAACGCGCAGGTGCTCGAGGACCTCGTGGCCGGCGTCGTCGTCGACCGCGGCCGCGAGCCCATGGGCCCGCGCGAGCTGCTGCCGCTGCACCTGCCCAAGGGTGCCGACGTCCAGGGCGACGTCCCGGCGGCGGCGGTCGCGCCCGGCGACGACCCGCGCGAGTCGATCGCGCAGGACGAGCAGGCCCGCAGCTACGACGACCTCGCGCCGTTCCGCCGCGGCCCCGAGATCACCGAGCGCCGCTAGGTCCCCTGCGCCGCAACGCTTCCAGCGCGCGGACGGCGAGGCGGCCGACCCGGCCGGGGTCGTCCCCGACGTCGGCCAGCGCCAGCGTCCGCAGGGTCGACCAGGGCAGCGCGCGGCGCCACCGGCGGGCCACGGCCACCGGGTGCAGCGGGTCGTCGTGCCACCCCACGACCGTTGCGGCGCAACGGGTCGAGCGCAGCTGGGCGGACGTCGGCGCCGCACCTCGCGCGGTGGTGGCCAGGGCGCGCACCAGGGCGTCGTCCGAGCCGTGCCGGGGCCACGAGCGCTCGAGCTCGCCGCGCACCCACCCGGGCACGTCGTCGAGCACCGCGCGCGACCCGCGCCGGGCGACGTCGTCGGC
>NZ_BAAGXY010000025.1:0-3399 GCF_054779595.1 Angustibacter peucedani | reverse complement strand
CCTCGGTGCGGCTGGCGGCGGCCGCCCTGGCCCGCGCGCACCGCGGCGCCGACCGGCTCGTGACCACCCTGGGCAGCGGCTCGGCCGGCGCCACGCGCGCGATGGTCGAGGGCTTCGTCCTCGGCTCGTACTCCCCGCCCCGATCGGGCGTGAACGACGGACCGCGGCCGCCCGTGCGCCGGGTCGACGTCGTGGGCCGCGTCCAGCCGGACGACGTCGCCCGCGGCCTGCTGGTCGCCGAGGCGACGGTGCTGGCGCGCGACCTGGCCAACACGCCGTCGTCCACCAAGAGCCCGGCCTGGATGGCCGGCCGGGCGCGGCGCGCGGCGGCCGAGGTCGGGCTGACCTGCCGGGTGCGCGACCACAAGGAGCTCGCGGCCGAGGGGTTCGGCGGCCACGTCGCGGTCGGCGGTGGCGCGGCGCGGCCGCCGCGGCTGGTCGAGGTGTCGTACGAGCCGCCGGGCGCCGGGCCGGGGACGCCGCACGTCGTCCTGGTCGGCAAGGGCATCACGTTCGACACCGGCGGCGTCTCGCTCAAGCCGCGCGAGGCCATGATCGGCATGAAGACCGACATGACCGGCGCCGGCGTGGTGCTCGCGGTGCTGCGGGCCTGCGCGCGCGGCGAGGTGAAGGTGCGGGTCACCGGCCTGCTGGCGCTCGCCGAGAACGCCCTGGGCGCCGGCTCGTACCGGCCGGGGGACGTGGTGCGGCAGTACGGCGGTCGCACGGTGGAGGTGCGCAACACCGACGCCGAGGGGCGGCTGGTGCTCGCCGACGCGCTGGCCTACGCCGACGCCGACCTCGACCCCGACGTCCTGGTCGACATCGCGACGCTCACGGGTGCGGCGACGCGCGGGCTGGGCAAGCTGCACGCCGCGATGTACACCTCCGACGACCGCCTGGCCGCGGCGCTGGAGGGCGCGGCCGAGGCGAGCGGCGAGCTGGTCTGGCGGATGCCGCTGGCCGAGGACTACCGCAGCGCCATCGCGTCCGACGTCGCCGACGTCTGCCAGATCGCCTCGGTCAAAGGCGTCGGCGCGGGCTCGATCGTCGCGGCGCTGTTCCTGCGCGAGTTCGTGGGGACGCGGCGCTGGGTGCACCTCGACATCGCCGGGCCGGGCCGCAGCGACCGCGACGCCGGGCTGCTGCAGCGCGGCGGCACCGGCTTCGGCGCGCGGCTGCTGCTGCGCTGGCTCGAGACGCTGCGCTGACGCGCGGGTCGGTGGACGGGGTGGACGGACGACGGGAGGAGCTCGCGATGCACGGACTCACGGTGCGATGGTCGTTGGCCGAGGCGCCGGACGGCACGGCGCAGGCGCTGCGCGACTACGTGACCGGCACCTCGCTGGCGCGGTTCAGCGGCATGGAGGGCCTCGCCTTCAAGACCTGGCGGATGCGCGAGGGCGAGTGGTTCGAGGGCACGTACGTGTGGGCGACGGCCGCGGCTCGCGACGAGTTCGCCACGACCTTCGCGGCGACCGGTGCCGACAACCCGGGGTCGCAGATCATCGGCAGCGCGCCGGTGGTGGTCGAGCCGTTCGAGGTGGTCGCCGTCGCCGAGGGCGGCTCGGGCTTCACCCCCGGCCCCGGACCCGGCACCCCCTAGGTCTTTCCCCACCGGCCGGAGGGAGGGAAGGTCAGCGCAGAACGGCGAGCAGGAGGCCGTCGCCGGTGGGCAGCAGCGCGGGCACCAGGCGCTCGTCGTCGCGCACCTTCTTGCCGAGCTCGCGGATCGCCGTGGTGGTCTCGTCGCGCTGCGCCGGGTCGGCCACCTTGTCGTGCCACAGCGCGTTGTCGAAGGCCACCACGCCGCCGGGACGCAGCAGCCGCAGCGCCTGCTCGAGGTAGTCCTCGTACTCGGGCTTGGCCGCGTCGCACAGCACCAGGTCGTACGCGCCGTCGGTCAGCCGGGGCAGGACGTCGAGCGCCCGGCCGGTGATGACGCGGGTGCGGTTCGAGGCGATGCCCGCCTCGCCGAACGCCTGCCGCGCCGCGCGCTGGTGCTCGGGCTCGACGTCGATCGTGGTCAGGACGCCGTCGGCCGGCATGCCCTGCAGCAGCCACAGCGCCGAGACGCCCGCGCCGGTGCCGATCTCGACGACCGAGCGCGCCGGAAGGGTCGCGGCCACGAACCGCAGCGCCGCGCCGACTCCCGGGAGCACCGGCACGCAGCCCAGCTCCTCGGCCCGCCCGCGCGCACGTTCGAACACCTCGTCCTCGGTGACGAAGGCCTCGGTGTAGGCCCACGTGGCCGGCTTCTGACCGCTGATGACGACCTCCTGGGACGGCGGGTTGACGGGCCTCACCCTAGTGCCGCCGAGGTGCCGGGAACGTCTGGGCCGCTCCGGACGTCCTACCCCGTGACGAGCCCGGTGAGGACGAGAGGAGCAGGTCGAGGGATCATGGTGGGGACGCTGCACGTCGCACGCTCCGGAGGTGACGCCATGGGTGACGCCGCGGACGGCCGTGCCTACGCGTCCTTCGACGCCTCCGGCTCGCCCGAGCCATGGACGCCGCCCTCCTGGGAGGACGTCGTCACGCAGCACTCGGCGCGCGTCTACCGCCTGGCCTACCGCCTCACCGGCAACCAGCACGACGCCGAGGACCTCACCCAGGAGGTCTTCGTCCGGGTCTTCCGCAGCCTGTCGTCGTACACGCCCGGCACGTTCGAGGGCTGGCTGCACCGCATCACCACCAACCTCTTCCTGGACGGCGTCCGGCGCAAGAAGCGCATCCGGTTCGACGCGCTCGCCGAGGACGCGCACGAGAAGCTCCCGGGCCGAGAGGCCGACCCGTCCGACGTCTACGACGACACGCACCTGGACGACGACGTGCAGGCCGCGCTCGACGCGCTCGCGCCGCAGTTCCGGGCCGCCGTCGTGCTGTGCGACATCGAGGGCCTGTCCTACGAGGAGGTCGCGGTGACGCTGGGCGTCAAGCTCGGCACGGTGCGCTCGCGCATCCACCGCGGCCGCGCCCAGCTGCGCGAGGCGCTCGCGCACCGCCGCCGTCCGGTGCGGGAGGTGGGCGCGTGAACGACCGTCCCGCCGTCACCCCCTGCCTCGGCGACCGCGTGTCGGCCCTCGCCGACGGCTCGCTGCGCGACGACGTCCGCGACCGGGCGCTCGCGCACACCCTGACCTGCACCGCCTGCCGTGACGCGCTGGACGTCGAGCGGCTCACGCTCGCCCGGCTGCGCTCGCTGCCCGCGCCCCAGCCGTCGGCGCGGTTGATGGCCGAGCTCTTCGCGCTGGGCGAGACCGGTGGTCCCGTGCCGCCGCGCCGCGGTCCCGGCCCGGGCATGCCGCGTCCCTCCTTCGTCTCGCTCGCGCCGCCGCCGGCGTCCGGCTCGGTGCGCCCCGGGCGCACGCAGCCGGCCACCCACCCCGGCACGCGGCG
>NZ_BAAGXY010000024.1:0-7464 GCF_054779595.1 Angustibacter peucedani | reverse complement strand
GCCGTGGGCGAGCGCGCCGCCCGGGCCGCCCGGGCCGAAGCCCGGACCACCGGGGCCGAAGCCCGGACCACCGGGGCCGAAGCCGGGACCGCGGCCGCGGCCCCGACCGCGCCCGCGCCGGGGCCGGTCGTCGGACGACGAGCCGTCGTCGTCGCGCGAGTCCCGGGTGTCACGGCCGTCGCGGCCGTCGTGCTCCGCCATGACCCAGGCGGCGTGCAGGTGCGCACGGGGGCCGCCGCGGCGGCCGGGAGCGTCGGTGCGGCCCCAGGGGCCGCTCATCGCGTAGGTGCTCATGGTCGTTCTCCTTCTCCACCGGTCTCGGGTCGAGATGTGGTCCTCGACCGTCCGGCGATGCGTTGACGATATATCGACAACACAGTCGGTGTCAACTCTGTTCCCGACACGTCGCTGAGGCCACCGGACGCCGCACCGGACGACGCACCGGACGCCGCACCGGACGACGTATCAGGACGAGGGCGGGCGGGGTCTGTTCGGCGAGATCCCCCGCACCGGCTGGAGGCCGACCATGAGCAACCGCGAGATCCCCGAGATCCCCCTGGCCGGGCACCGCCTCGGCCGGCACGTCAACCACGACCCGCGCTCGCGCGCCTACGCCCACTTCGCGCGCGAGCGCACGCTGGAGTCGGTGCGGCACCACCGCCACGCCCCGGTGCTCGACCAGGGCGACCTGGGCTCGTGCACGGGCAACGCCATGGTGGGCGCCGCGGCGTGCGACCCCCTGTTCGCTGGGCTCCCGCAGCGCACCACGCTCGACGAGGACCTCGCCGTCCGGCTGTACTCGGCGGCGACCTCGCTCGACGACTACGCGGGCACCTACCCGCCCACCGACACCGGCTCGGACGGCCTGTCGGTCGCCAAGGCCGCGAAGGCCGCCGGGCTGATCTCGGGCTACCGGCACGCGTTCACCCTCGAGGACGCGCTGGACGCGCTGCAGGACGGGCCGGTGCTCACGGGGATCGACTGGTACGCGGGATTCGACGAGCCGGCCGCCGACGGCACGGTCACCATCAGCGGCGCGATCCGCGGCGGCCACGAGATCGTCGTCGACGAGTACGACGCCGCGACCGGCCGGATCGGCCTGACCAACTCCTGGGGACGGGGCTGGGGCGTCGACGGTCGCTTCTACATGACCACGTCGACGTGGGCCCAGCTGCTGGCGCAAGACGGCGACGTCACGGTGCTGGTGCCGGCCACCGCGCCGCCGCCGGAGCCCGACCCCGACCCGATCCCGGACACCGCGACGTTCCTGGACGCCGACCCCGTCCTGGCCGGTCACGTCGTCCGGGCCGCCGCCCGGCGCGGCATGACGGTCGACGCCTGGCTGACCCAGCGGCTGCGCCGGTACTTCTCGCTCTGAGGCCCGCCGGCTGGTGGTCAGCCGCGCGGGGGGACGACGAGCAGCGACCGCGCGACCGGTCCGCGGTCCTCGAGCAGCGCGACGAGCGAGCCGTCCGGCGCGAAGCCCGCGACGGGGTGGGCGGGCGAGCCGGTGGGGTCGACCCGCTGGCCGTACCGCAGCGCCGTCACCTCGGCCTCGGTGAGCTCGCGCGCGGTGAAGGCGGCGCGGGCGGCGTCGGCCAGGGGCAGCACCGCGAAGTCCTCGGCGAGCTCGTCCAGCGTGCGGGCGACGTCGAGCCGGTAGGGGCCGACGGCGGTGCGGCGCAACGCGACCAGGTGCCCGCCGACGCCCAGCGCGGCGCCCAGGTCGCGGGCCAGGGCCCGTACGTAGGTGCCCGACGTGACCTCGACCTCGACGTCCAGGTCGAGCACGTCGTGGCCGTCGTCCGAGCCCGGACGCCGGTCGAGCACGTCGAACCGCCGCACCGTCACCGGCCGGGCCGGCAAGTCGACCTGCTCTCCTCCGCGCACCCGCGCGTAGGACCGCTGGCCGTCGACCTTGATGGCGCTGACGGCGCTCGGCACCTGCTCGATCGGCCCGGTCAGGGCGCGGACCGCGGCGTCGACGTCCGCCCGCCCGTCGTCGTCCGAGAGCCGGACGACGGCCGCGCCGTCCGCCCGCGCGGTGACCTCGCCCTCGGCGTCGTCGGTGACGGTGGCGGCACCGAGCCGCACCGTGGCGGTGTAGGTCTTGTCGGCCCCCACCAGGTAGGTGAGCAGCTTGGTCGCCCGCTCGACGCCGACGACGAGCACGCCGGTGGCCATCGGGTCGAGCGTGCCGGCGTGGCCCACCTTGCGGGTCCCGGCCAGCCGGCGCACGCGCGCCACGACGTCGTGGCTGGTCCAGCCGCCGGGCTTGTCGACGACGACGAGGCCGTCGGGGCCGTCGGGGCGCGGGGTCACGAGGCCTGGGCGGCGCCCAGCGCCTCGCCCATGGTGCACAGCGTCAGCGCGTCGACGTCCGCGTCCTCGCCGACGTGCTCGGGCGCCTTGGTCGCCACCAGGACGTTGATGAGCATGCCGTGCGCGACGAACATCCGGGCCTCGTCCTCGGTGCCGCCGGTGCGCTCGCGGTAGAGCCGGAAGGCCTCGGCCAGGGTGCGGCGCGCGATCTCGCCCACGGCAGGGTCGGCGCCGGCGACGAACCCGTGCATCGTCACCATCAGCAGGTCGCGGTCGTCGAGCAGGCGCACGTACGCCTCGCCCATCTGCTCCTTGGCGTCCGGCCCGGCGGGCACGGACGAGAGCGTCTCGACGACCCGCTGGCAGGCCAGCGCGTAGACCTGGCTGAACAGCTCCTGCTTAGAGCCGAACAGCCGGACGACGTAGGGCTGGGACACCCCGGCCGCCCGCGCCACCTGGTCGGTGCTCGTGCCGGTGTAGCCGCCCTCCGCGAAGACCGCCATCGCGGCCCGCAAGATCTGCTCGCGCCGGGCTCCGCCGCTCATCCGCCGGGACGTGTTCTCGCTCATGGTTGACATGTTATCAGTCGATGCCTATGTTCGTCGTTAGTAATCAATCAATGCTTACTCACCTCAGGAGCTCCGATGAGTGCCACCTCCGCCCCACCGGCCCGGCGCACCGGCCGCTCGGTCGCCCTCGCCCTGCTGGCGGCGTCCCTGCCGATGTTCATGGCCACCCTCGACAACCTGGTGATCACCAGCGCGCTGCCCGTGATCCGCGCCGACCTCGGCGCCTCGCTCGAGCAGCTGCAGTGGTTCGTCAACGCCTACACGCTCAGCTTCGCGACGCTGATGCTCGGCGCCTCGACGCTGGGCGACCGGTTCGGCCGACGCCGGGTCTTCGTCACCGGCATCTCGGTGTTCACCCTCGCCTCGATCGGCTCGGCCCTGGCCACGACGCCGGCGATGCTCATCACGGCCCGCGCGCTGCAGGGCGTCGGCGGCGCGGCGATCATGCCGCTGTCGCTGACCCTGCTCGCCGGCGCCGTCCCCAAGGCCCAGCGCGCCCTGGCCATCGGCGTGTGGGGTGGCGTGGCCGGCCTGGGCGTCGCGCTCGGCCCGCTGATCGGCGGCGCCGTCGTCGAGGGCGTGTCGTGGCAGGCGATCTTCTGGATCAACGTGCCGATCGCGCTCGTCGCGGTGCCCTTCGTGCTGCGGGCGCTGCCCGAGAGCTACGGCCGGCGCGAGCCGCTGGACGTCGCCGGGCTGGCCCTGGTGGGCGGCGGCGTGCTGTCCGGCGTGTGGGGCATCATCCGCGGCAACGACGACGGCTGGACCTCCCCGTCGGTGCTCGGCGCGCTCGCCCTCGGCGTGGTGCTGCTGGTCGCGTTCGTCGTCCGCGAGAGCCGGGCGCCGCACCCGCTGGTGCCGCTGCGGCTGTTCCGCTCGCGCAGCTTCTCGATCGCGAACGTCGCCGGCTTCGCGTTCTCGCTCGGCATGTTCGGCTCGGTGTTCCTGCTGGTGCAGTACCTGCAAGTCGTCGAGGGCTACTCCCCGCTCGAGGCCGGTGTGCGCACCCTGCCGTGGACGGCGGCGCCGATGGTCGTCGCGCCGATCGCCGGGATCCTGGCGCCGCGGGTCGGCGTGCGGGCGCTGCTCTCGACCGGCCTGACGCTGCAGGCGCTGGGGCTGGCCTGGATCGCCCTGGTGACCGGTCCGGGCTCCTCGTACGGCGCGCTGGTGCCGGCGTTCGTGCTGGCGGGCGTGGGCATGGGCCTGACGTTCGCGCCCAGCTCGACGGCGGTGCTCGCCGACATGGCCGAGGCCGACCACGCCACCGCGAGCTCGACCAACGCCACGATCCGCGAGATCGGCGTGGCGCTCGGCGTCGCGGTGCTCGTCGCGGTGTTCCAGGGCGCGGGCGGGCAGATCACGCCCACCGGCTACACCGACGCGCTGCGGCCGGCGATCCTCACCGGGGCGGCCGTCGTGGCCCTCGGCGCGATCGCCTCGCGCTGGCTCCCTCGCCGTCAGCCGGCGCCGGAGGTCGTCCCGGCCGCCAGCCCCGAGGGCGCGCTCGCCGAGGCCGCCGCCTGAGGTCTCCCTCCCGGCGGTCACCACGCGATCCGGCCCCGTCCCCGTGCTGGGGGCGGGGCCGGATCGCACGGTCACGACGGGCTGGGGTCAGCGGCGCTCGTCGGCCACGTCGTCGTCAGCCTCGTCGTCGGCGTCGGCCTCGTCGTCCAGGTCGTCGACGACCGGCTTGCGGTAGGGGTCGGCCTCGCCGGCGAACACCTTGCCGCTCGCCTGGGCGGCGACGGCCGCGTCCTGCTCGGCGGCCCGGCGCAGCACGTCGTCGATGTGCGCCGCGTTCTCGGGGATCGCGTCGGCGATGAACTCCAGCGTCGGCGTGAGCCGGATGCCGATGCCGCGCCCGACCTCGCGGCGCACGACGCCCTTGGCGCTCTCGAGGGCGGCGGCGGTGCCGCTGCGCTCCTCGTCCGAGCCGAACACGGTGTAGAAGACGGTGGCGTGCTGCAGGTCGCCCGTGACCCGGACGTCGGTCACGGTCACGAAGCCGAGCCGCGGGTCCTTGATCCGTCGCTCGAGGGTCTCGGCGACGATCACCTGGATGCGCTCGGCGATCTTGCGGGCGCGGGGGTGGTCGGTCATGGTCGTCGTCCTTCGCGGGGCCAGCGGCCCCTCCGGTGGTGGTGCCCGGTGGTGGTGCCCGGTGACGTGGGGCCACCTGCGGCGAGCAGGTGGCCCCACGACGTCCGGGTGGTGCGGTGCGGCTCAGTCGCGGGGCTTCTCGCGCATCTCGTACGTCGCGATGAGGTCCTCGAGCTGCAGGTCGTTGAACGACCCGAGGTTGATGCCGCACTCGAAGCCCTCGCGGACCTCGGTGACGTCGTCCTTGAACCGCCGCAGGCCGGCGATCTCGACGTTCTCGGCGATCACGGTGCCGGCGCGCGTGATCCGCGCCCGCGCCCCGCGGCGGATCTCGCCCGACCGGACGATGGAGCCCGCCACGTTGCCGAACTTGCTCGACCGGAAGATCTCGCGCACCTCGGCGGTGCCGAGCTGCACCTCCTCGAACTCCGGCTTGAGCATGCCCTTGAGCGCCGCCTCGACCTCCTCGATCGCCTGGTAGATGACCGAGTAGTAGCGGATCTCGACGCCCTCGCGGTCGGCCACGTCGGCGTTCTGGCCCTCGGCCCGCACGTTGTAGCCGATGATGATCGCGTCCGAGGCCATCGCCAGGTTGATGTTGTTCAGCGTGATGGCGCCGACGCCGCGGTCGATGATCCGCAGGTCGACCTCCTCGCCGACGTCGATCTGCAGCAGGGCGTCCTCGAGCGCCTCGACCGAACCCGAGACGTCGCCCTTGAGGATCAGGTTGAGCGTCTCGACCTTGCCGGCCGCGAGCGCCTCGTTGAGGTCCTCGAGGCTGATCCGCTTGCGCGCCTTGGCCAGGCTGGCCTGGCGGTCGGCGGCCTCGCGGCGCTCGGCGATCTGGCGCGCCGTCCGGTCGTCCGGCGCGACGACGAAGGTGTCGCCGGCGCGCGGGACGGAGGACAGACCCAGCACCTGGACCGGGCGCGACGGCACGGCCTCCTCGACGTTCTGGCCGTGCTCGTCGAGCATGGCGCGGACGCGGCCGTAGGCCGAGCCGGTGACGATTGCGTCGCCGACCCGCAGCGTGCCGGCCTGCACCAGCACCGTCGCGGTGGCACCGCGTCCGCGGTCGAGGTTGGCCTCGATCGCGACGCCACGGGCGTCCTTGTCGGGGTTGGCGCGCAGGTCGAGCGACGCGTCGGCGGTCAGCAGCACGGCGTCGAGCAGCGAGTCGATGTTCTGCCCGGCCTTGGCCGAGACGTCGACGAACATCGTGTCGCCGCCGTACTCCTCGGCGACCAGGTTGTACTCGGTCAGCTGCTGGCGGACCTTGGCCGGGTTGGCGCCGTCGACGTCGATCTTGTTGACCGCGACGACGATCGGCACGTCGGCCGCCTGCATGTGGTTGAGCGCCTCGATGGTCTGCGGCATCACGCCGTCGTCGGCCGCCACCACGAGGATCGCGATGTCGGTGACCTTGGCACCACGGGCCCGCATGGCGGTGAACGCCTCGTGACCCGGGGTGTCGATGAACGTGATGGCGCGCTCGACGCCCTCGTGCTCGCGGTGCACCTGGTAGGCGCCGATGTGCTGGGTGATGCCACCGGCCTCGCCCGCCACGACGTCCTCGTTGCGGATCGCGTCGAGCAGGCGGGTCTTGCCGTGGTCGACGTGGCCGACGACGGTGACGACCGGGGGCCGCGGCTCGAGGTCCTCGTCGTCCTCGCCCTCGATGCCGGCCTCGAGGTCGATGTTGAACGCGTCGAACAGCTCGCGCTCCTCGTCCTCGGGCGAGACGACCTGGATGTCGTAGCCGAGCTCGGCGCCGAGCACGCGGAAGGTGTCCTCGTCGAGCGACTGGGTCGCGGTCGCCATCTCACCGAGGTGGAACAGCACCGTGACCAGCGACGCCGGGTTGGCGCCGATCTTGTCGGCGAAGTCGCTCAGGCTCGAGCCACGACGCACCCGGACGACGGTCGAGCCGTCACCGCGGGGGACCGTGACGCCACCGAGCGACGGCGCCTGCATCTGCTCGAACTCCTGGCGCTTCGCGCGCTTGCTCTTGCGCCCGCGGACCGGACGACCACCACCGCGGCCGAACGCGCCCTGCGTGCCGCCACGGCCACCGGGGCCGCGACCGCCACCACCGGGGCGACCGGCGAACCCGCCGCCACCACCGGGACGACCGGCGAACCCGCCGCCACCACCGCCGCCGGGACGACCAGCGCCGCCGGGGCCGCCGGGGCGACCGCGACCAGGTGCGCCACCTCGCCCGCCGGCCTGACCGGGACGGCCCACGCTCGGGCGCGCCGGCATCATGCCGGGGTTCGGGCGCGGACCGCCGGAGCCGGCCGCACTGCCCGGACGCGGGCGGGGACCGCCCTGCGGGCGGGGCATGCCCTGCTCGGACGCGAAGGGGTTGTTGCCCGGGCGCGGCGCGCCGGGGCGCGGCATGCCCTGGCTGGGCGCGAACGGGTTGTTGCCCGGGCGCGGCGCGCCGGGGCGCGACCCGCCCTCGCGGGCC
>NZ_BAAGXY010000023.1:0-17081 GCF_054779595.1 Angustibacter peucedani | reverse complement strand
GAGCGCGCTGGGCGTCGGCTCGGCGCAGCGGCTGGCCGGCGGGGGCGGCTTCCTCGGCGGCGTGGCGGCGGACGACCTGGCCGGCGTGGCGGAGGCGCGCGAGCGGCTGCGCGGCGTCGTGCTCGTGGCGGCGACGTCGTCCGACCTGCCGCTGCTGGGGTTCCACGGCGCGAGCGCCACCGACGCCGGACGACGGGGCGCCTCGCCCGAGCAGGCCCAGGCCCTGGAGGGCGCGCTGGGTCACTTCGCCGACCTCGCGCAGCGCGGGCTGGTGGCCGGACGTCCGCTCGGCGGCAGCGGCCTGGCCGCCACGCCGGGTGCCGGAGCCGGCGGGGGGATCGGCTTCGCCCTGGCCCTGCTCGGCGCACGGCAGGTCGACGGGGTCACGGCGGTGCTGGAGGCCACCGGCTTCGCCGAGCGGCTGCGGGCCACCGACCTGGTGGTCACCGGCGAGGCGGTGCTCGGGTGGCAGCAGCTGCGGGCGGGCGTCGTGCCGGCGGTGGCCGCGGGCGCGCTCGAGGTGGGGGTTCCGGTCGTCGTCCTCGCCCTCGAGGTGGAGGTCGGGCGCCGCGAGCTGCTGAACCTCGGCGTCTCGGGGGCCTACGCGGTCGCCGACCGTCCGGGCCGGCTCGCCGACGTCCGGTCCGACCCCGCCGGGCAGCTCGCCGCGCGCGCCCGCCGGGTCGCGCGGACGTGGTCGCGATGACGACGTACGCTGGAGGGGTGCCGCGGCGGGAACACCTCCGGGGTGCGAGCGGTTGCCGATGACGACCGCCTGATCGACCAGTCGAGCGAGTAGGGACACCGCATGACCGAGACCACCCAGACCACCGACGCGACGACCGACGCCCCGGCGCACGGCGTCGTGCTCACCGACGTGGCGTCGCAGAAGGTCAAGAGCCTGCTCGAGCAGGAGGGCCGCGACGACCTGCGGCTGCGCATCGGCGTGCAGCCCGGCGGCTGCTCGGGCCTGATCTACCAGCTGTACTTCGACGAGCGCGACCTCGACGGCGACCTGGTCGAGGACTTCGGCGGCGTCGAGGTCGTGGTCGACCGCATGAGCGCCCCGTACCTCGGCGGCGCGACGATCGACTTCGCCGACACCATCGAGAAGCAGGGCTTCACGATCGACAACCCCAACGCGGGCAGCTCGTGCGCCTGCGGCGACAGCTTCAGCTGACGCACCCCACGACGAAGGGCCGCACCCACCACGGGTGCGGCCCTTCGTCGTCCCCTCCCGCGGAGGAGCAGGGTCATGAGCCGCGTGTGAGCCGATCAGGAGCCGTACTGCGACAGGCCGCTGAGCATCGCGGTCGCGTCCTCGGGCACCAGCACGGGCGCCGTCGCGGGGTGCGCGACGTGCAGCGGCCGGGGCGAGGGAGCGGGCAGCAGCACCTGGGCGCCGTCGACCGCGAGGTCGTGCACGCTGCCCTCGTCGAGGGCCTGGCGCGGACCGGGCACGGCGGGCACGAGAGCGGCTGAGGAGGTCATGCGGACGACGCTAGGCGGTTACCGACGGGTACTCCACGGCTACCGAGCGGTAGTCTCGCGCGTCGTCCGGCTGGGTCGCCCGCACGCGGTCCCGGTAGGGTCGCCGCCGTGCAGATCGCCATCACCGGTTCCATCGCGACCGACCACCTGATGACCTTCCAGGGGCGGTTCGCCGACTCGCTGGTGGTCGAGCAGCTGGACAAGCTCTCGCTGTCGTTCCTCGTCGAGGAGCTCGACGTCCGGCGCGGTGGCGTGGCGGCCAACATCGCCTTCGGCATGGCCAACCTCGGGCTGCGGCCCCTGCTGGTCGGCGCGGTCGGCGCGGACTTCGTGGAGTACCGGGCCTGGCTCGAGCGGCACGGCGTCGACTGCGGCGGCGTGCGCACCAGCGAGCTGCGGCACACCGCGCGCTTCATCTGCACCACCGACACCGACCAGGCCCAGATCGCGTCGTTCTACGCCGGCGCGATGAGCGAGGCCCGCGACATCGAGCTGGCGCCGCTGGCGCGCTCGTTCGGCGCCCTCGACCTGGTGCTGGTCGGCGCGAACGACCCCGAGGCCATGCTGCGCCACACCGAGGAGTGCCGGTCGCGCGGCTACGCCTTCGCGGCCGACCCGTCGCAGCAGCTCGCCTTCGCCGACGGGCCGTTCATCCGGCGGCTCGTCGAGGGCGCGACGTACCTGTTCAGCAACGAGTACGAGGCGTCGCTCACCGAGCAGAAGACCGGCTGGAGCGCGGACGAGATCCTCGCCCTGGTCGGCACGCGCGTGACGACCCTCGGGGCCAAGGGCGTGCGGATCGAGCGCCGCGGCGAGCCGGCCATCGAGGTGCCGGTGGCGCGCGAGCTGCGCAAGGCCGACCCGACCGGCGTGGGCGACGCGTTCCGCGCCGGCTTCCTGGCCGGGCTCTCGTGGGACCTCGGGCTGACCCGGTGCGCGCAGCTCGGCTCGATGCTGGCCACCTACGTCATCGAGACCGTCGGCACCCAGGAGTACGAGCTGGGCCGCGGCGGCTTCCTGCGCCGGTTCACCGACGCCTACGGCGACGAGGCCGCGCGCGAGATCGCGCCGTCCCTGGGCATCGCCCGCGCCTGACGCGGACGACGCGAGCCGGCGAGCGACGAGGACCCCGTGCCGCCCGTCGAGCCCCCGCCCTCGCCCTGGGACCTGGACGTCGACGCCGAGCCCGGCGAGGACCTGGTCGGCGTCGGTGCCGACCTCGAGCCCGGCACCGTGCTGATGGCCTACCGGCGGGGGCTGTTCCCCATGGGCGTCGGCATCGGAGGCCGCAACCCGCTCGGCTGGTGGTCGCCCGACCCGCGAGGGGTGCTGCCGCTGCACGGGCTCAAGGTCTCGCGCTCGCTGCGCCGATCGGCCGGGCGCTTCGAGGTGCGCGTCGACACGGCGTTCGCCGACGTCGTCCAGGGCTGCGCCGACCCCTCGCGCGAGGGCCGGTGGATCACCCCGGCGGTGACGGCTGCCTACACGCGGCTGCACGAGCTCGGCTGGGCGCACTCGGTCGAGTGCTGGCGCGACGGCGAGCTCGTCGGGGGGCTCTACGGCCTGGCGGTCGGGGGGCTGTTCGCCGGGGAGTCGATGTTCCACCGCGCCACCGACGCCTCGAAGGTCGCCGTCGTCGCGCTCGTCGACCTGATGCGCCAGGGCGCGGACGACGACCGCCGGCTGCTCGACGTCCAGTGGCGCACCGACCACCTGGCCACCCTGGGCGTCGTCGAGGTGCCGCGGCCCGAGTACCTGCGCCGGCTCGAGGTGGCGCTCGCCCTCGACCTGCCGCCGGCGTTCGCCTAGCCGTAGAGGTTCTGGCCGTACTCCTTGCCGTAGTAGCGCTCCAGGGCCTCGAGCGGCTCGTCGGGCCGCTCCAGCCGCTGCGCGATGACGGCCCGCGACTCGACCGCGTCCGGGTCCCACGACGCCGGGTCCCACAGCTGCGAGCGCAGGAACGCCTTGGAGCAGTGGAAGAACACCTGCTCGACGTCGACCACCAGGGCGAGCTGGGGCCGGTGGCCCTTGACGACGAGCCGGTCGAACCACGGCGCGTCGGACACCAGCCGGGCAGACCCGTTGACCCGCAACGTGTCCCCGCGGCCGGGCACGAGGAACAGCAGCCCGACGTGAGGGTTGGCGAGCACGTTGAGGTAGCCGTCGGCCCGGCGGTTGCCCGGGCGCTCCGGCAGCACGACCGTCGTGCGGTCGAGCACCAGCGCCAGGTGGCCGGCCGGGTCGCCCTTCGGCGAGACGTCGCACGTGCCGTCGGCGCCGGACGTCGCGACCAGGCAGAACGGCGACGCCTCGAGCCAGCGGCGGTGGACGTCGTCCAGCTCCGGGCGGTCCTTGGCGGCGACCCGGGGGAGCGGCTCGCCGATCAGCGCGCGCAGCTCCTCGACGGTGGTGACGGCGGCCTCGGAGGTCATGGCCTCAGGGTCCCAGACCCTCTCCGAGCCGGACCGTGAGGCGCAGCTCGCCGTCCGGCCGCTCGTCGCGCACCACCTCGTGGCCGCGCATCCGCGCCCAGGCCGGGACGTCGAGCGCCGCCGCCGGGTCGGTCGCGAGCACCGTCAGCTCGGTGCCCGGTGGCAGGTCGCGCGCGCGCTCGGCCAGCCGGATCACCGGCAACGGGCAGCGCAGGCCGCGGGCGTCGACGACCAGCTCGTCGGTCGCGCCGTCCGCCTCGGTCACAGCCGCTCCGCGCCGAGCAGCGCGCGCACCGCCCGCACCGCCTCGGGCAGCGCGGTGCAGAACCGCTCGACGTCGTCGGCCACCTGGTCGTCGGGGTCGAGCGGCAGGGTCAGGCGCAGGTTGCCGTGGGTCAGCACGCCCATCGCGGCCAGCACGTGGCTCGGCTCGAGGGTGCTGGCGGTGCAGGCCGAGCCGCTGGCCACCGCGAACCCGCGCCGGTCGAGCTCGTGCACCAGCGCCTCGCCGTCGACGAACAGGTGGGAGAACGTCACGACGTGCGGGAGCCGGTCGTCCGGATCACCCACGACCTCGGTGTCGGGCACGTCGGCGGCCGCCGCGCGCAGCCGGTCGACCAGCGCGCGGGCCTGCGCGGAGCGGCGCTCGCGGTGCTGCTCGGCGTCCTGCAGCGCCGCCGCTGCCGCCAGCGCGGTCGGGACGTCGACCTCGCCCGGCACCCGGCCCTGCTCGTTCTCGTCCTCGGGGCCGTCGGCGCGCCACCGCACCCCGGTGCGCACCACCAGGACGCCGACGCCGGGCGGGGCCGCCCAGGAGCGGGCGTCCGCCACCAGGACGTCGGCCCCTTCCGGCAGCTCGTCGCGGCCCACGACCGAGCCGGCGTCCACCAGCAGCGGCACGCCGGCGGCCCGGGCGCGCTCGGCGGCCTGCGCTACCGGCTGGCGCGTGCCCACCTCGCCGTTCGCCGCCTGCAGCACCAGGGCGGCCACACCCTCACCGGCCACGGCCGCCGCGAGCCCGTCCGCGCCGTCCAGCTGCACCCGGCCCAGGAGGTCGACCGGCAGGAGGGTGCGTCGTCCGCCGCGCGCCTCGTGCCAGGCCGCGGTGTGCAGCAGCGCCGAGTGCTCGACCGCCCCCAGCAGCACGTGGTCGCCGCGGCGCCGCCGTCCGTGCAGCAGGCCGCGCAGACCGACCTGACGGGCCGTCGTCGCGTCCGGCGCGAACGACACCTCGTCGGGGCGGGCGCCCAGCGCGCCCGCCACCACCTCGCGCGCGCCGTCCAGCAGCGCTCGGGCCCGGCGTCCCTCGGCGTGCAGGCGCCGGGGGTCGGCCCAGCCCTCGTCGAGAGCGGCCAGCAGGGCCTCGCGGGCCACCGGCGCGAGCGGTGGCGCGGAGGCGTCCAGCAGCGCCCGGCGGGGGGCGTCGCGACCCCCTTCGGCGGTGTGCGGCACGGCCGCCACGCTAGCCCCACCCTGCCCGAGCCGGAGGGCGGTGCTGCGGTAGGTTGTGGGCTGTTCGAGAGGGCGTCGCCCTGCCGCGCGGCCACGTGCCGTCGTCGCAGGTCGCAGCCCGAGGGTCCGTCCGAAAGGTGCGCCGTGCGTCAGCTCCTCCGATCGCGTCCAGGACGTCGGCGTCCCGCGGTCCGGCTCTCGCTCGTGGGGGCGGGTGCGGCCCTGGCGCTCACCGGCTGCTCGGCCACGACCGAGCGCGGCTTCCTGCCGAAGGGCGTCACGACCGAGACCGACCGGATCACCACGCTGTGGACCGGCTCCTGGATCGCCGCCCTCGCGGTCGGTGTGCTGGTCTGGGGCCTGACGATCTACTGCGTCGTGGCCTTCCGGCGCCGTCGTGACGACGACCCGCTGCCGACCCAGCTGCGCTACAACCTGCCGATCGAGATCCTCTACTCGGTCGTGCCGCTGTTCATGATCGGCGCGCTGTTCTTCTACACCGCGCGCGACGAGACCGCGCTGCTGAAGATCTCCGACAAGCCCGACAACGTCGTGAACGTGGTCGGCAAGCGTTGGGCCTGGGACTTCAACTACCTGTCCAACGACGTCTACGAGTCGAGCACCCAGACCGAGCTGACCGGCCAGGAGTCCGACCAGGACAAGCCGCCGGTGCTGTGGCTGCCGGTCGACAAGTCGACCCAGTTCGTGCTGACGACGCGCGACGTGAACCACGCCTTCTGGGTGCCGGCCTTCCTCATGAAGATCGACATGATCTCGGGGCGGGTCAACACCTTCGAGGTGACGCCGACCGAGGTCGGCACCTACCGCGGCAAGTGCGCCGAGCTGTGCGGCGCCTACCACTCGCAGATGCTGTTCCAGGTCAAGGTCGTGCCGCAGGCCGAGTACGACCAGCACATGGCCGAGCTCAAGGCCCAGGGCAACACCGGCCTGCTGCCCGACTCGCTGAACATCGAGCAGCTCGCGCCCGGCGAGGCCGAGAAGATCCCCACCTTCGGAGGCAGCTGATGACCACGTACCGCGAGGCCGACTGGGTGGAGCCGGCGCGCCCCACCCTGGGCCGGACGGTCGTGAAGTGGGTGACGACCACCGACCACAAGGTGATCGGCAACCTCTACTTCATCACCTCGTTCGTGTTCTTCCTCGTCGGCGGCGTGCTCGCCCTGCTGATCCGGGCCGAGCTGTTCTCGCCCGGGCTGCAGATCGTGCGCAACCCCGAGGAGTACAACCAGCTCTTCACGATGCACGGCACGATCATGCTGCTGCTGTTCGCGACGCCGCTGTTCGCCGGGTTCGCGAACGCGCTGATGCCGCTGCAGATCGGCTCGCCGGACGTCGCGTTCCCGCGGCTGAACATGTTCGCCTACTGGCTGTACCTGTTCGGCGGCATCATCGCCAGCATCGGGTTCTTCACCCCGCAGGGCGCGGCCGGCTTCGGCTGGACGGCCTACTCGCCGCTGTCGAGCGTGGCCTACTCGCCCGGCCTGGGCGCCGACCTGTGGGTGTTCGGCCTGGCCCTCGGTGGTTTCGGCACCATCCTGGGCGCCGTCAACTTCATCACCACGATCGTCTGCATGCGCGCGCCCGGCCTGACGATGTTCCGGATGTCGCTGTTCACCTGGACGGTGCTGATCACGTCCGTGCTGGTGCTGATGGCCTTCCCGGTGCTGGCCTCCGCGCTGCTGGCGCTCGGCGCCGACCGCAAGCTCGGCGCGCACGTCTACGACCCCGCCAACGGCGGCTCGATGCTGTGGCAGCACCTGTTCTGGTTCTTCGGCCACCCCGAGGTCTACATCATCGCGCTGCCGTTCTTCGGCATCATCAGCGAGATCATCCCGGTCTTCAGCCGCAAGCCGCTGTTCGGCTACAAGGGCATGGTCTTCGCGACCATCGCGATCGCCGGCCTGTCGGTCACGGTGTGGGCCCACCACATGTACGCCACCGGCCAGGTGCTGCTGCCGTTCTTCGCGTTCATGACCATGCTCATCGCCGTGCCCACGGGCGTGAAGTTCTTCGACTGGATCGGCACCATGTGGCGCGGCCAGCTGACGTTCGAGACACCGATGCTGTGGGCGATCGGCTTCCTCGTGACGTTCCTGTTCGGCGGCCTGACCGGCATCATCCTGTCCAGCCCGGCCCTGGACTTCCACGTCACCGACTCCTACTTCGTGGTGGCGCACTTCCACTACGTCGTCTTCGGCACGGTGGTGTTCGCGATGTTCGCGGGCTTCTACTTCTGGTGGCCCAAGTTCACCGGCCGGATGCTCGACGAGACGCTCGGCAAGGTGCACTTCTGGATGCTGTTCATCGGCTTCCACACCACCTTCCTCATCCAGCACTGGCTGGGTGTCGAGGGCATGCCGCGCCGCTACGCCGACTACTTCGCCGGCGAGGGCTTCACCTGGGAGAACCAGGTGTCGACGGTCGGCGCGTTCCTGCTCGGCGCCTCGACGCTGCCGTTCATGTACAACGTCTGGAAGACCTGGCGCACGGCGCCGCTGGTCGAGGTCGACGACCCGTGGGGCTACGGCGCCTCGCTGGAGTGGGCGACCTCGTGCCCGCCGCCGCGGCACAACTTCACGAGCATCCCGCGCATCCGCTCCGAGCGCCCCGCGTTCGACCTGCACCACCCCGAGATCGCGGCGCTCGACCACCCGACGCCGGACAAGAACCTGCTCGACCAGCTGTACGGCGAGCCCGAGCTCGTGCCGGAGGGCCAGCCGTCCAACGGCTCCACCGGCGGGGGCAACGGGCTGGCGTCCAACCAGGACCGCACGGACGGGGAGCGCTGAGGTGAAGGTCGAGAGCTGGCTCTTCGGGGCCGGGACGTTCTTCTTCGCGCCCATCGGCGTGATCTACGGGATCCTGACGCACTGGGACGAGCCGGTCGGCCCCGTCGGGCTGTTCCTCACCGCCGGCCTGTCGCTGATGGTCGGCTGGTACCTGTGGTTCACCGCCCGGCACGTCGACGCCCGGCCCGAGGACGACCCGGCCGCGCCGATCGAGGCCGGCGCGGGGGAGTACGGCTTCTTCTCGCCGCACAGCTGGTGGCCGCTGCCGCTGGCGTTCGGCAGCGCCGTGATCTTCCTGGGCTTCGCGGCCGGCTGGTGGCTCATGTACATGGGCCTCGGCCTGGCCGCGCTGGCCCTGGTCGGCTGGGTCTTCGAGTACTGGCGCGGCGCCCACGCCCACTAGCCGGTCGGTGCCGCCAGGACGTCGGCGGCGTGGCTTACAGTAGGGACGTCGTCCCGTGCAACCTTCCCGACCTCTGACGCGTCTGGACGGGTGAACGGACGGCGCCCGCCGACCTGTGCCTTGGGGGAACGACCGCGTGACCACGACCACCCGCCGTCCGCGGCCCGAGCGCCACGCCCTCGCGTGGTCCGCCGCGCTGCTCACCGCCGCCCTGGGCCTGTCCGCCTGCCAGGGCGTCACCCCGCAGGCCTCGGCGCAGGGCACGCCGTCCGGGTCCGCCACCTCGTCGGCGTCGACTCCGGCGGCGCCGCCCGCCGAGCTCGAGATCAGCCCGGCCGACGGCGCCAGCAAGGTGCGCCCCGACGCCGAGGTCACGGTCACCGCGACGTCCGGCACCATCACGAAGGTCAGCGTGAAGAGCGCCGGTGGTACGTCCGTCGAGGGCACGCTCAACGACGACAAGACGGTCTGGACGGCGTCCAGCGGCCTGCAGCCCAAGACCCGCTACCAGGTCAGCGCCTCGGCCGTGAACGACGCCGGCCAGGTCACCACCGCGACCTCCGCCCTGCGCACCCTCACCCCGCGCGACACGGCGAACTACGGGATCATCCCCAGCAGCGGCGGCACGGTCGGCGTGGGCATGCCCGTCGTCGTCCAGTTCGTCACCGCGGTCGACGAGGACAAGCGCGCGGACGTCGAGCGGCGCGTCTCGGTCACGTCCACCCCGGCCATGAAGGGCCAGTTCGGCTGGCTCGACGGCCGCCAGCTCATCTGGCGCCCCGCCAAGTACTGGACGCCGGGCACCAAGGTCACGGTGCAGGCCGACATCGCCGGCATCGAGACGCACAAGAACCTGTGGACCAGCCAGGGCGCCACCAGCACCTTCACCGTCGGCAGCGCCATGGTGAGCACGGTCAACACCCAGACGCACCGCATGACGGTCACGCGCAACGGCAAGGTGCTGCGGGTGCTCAAGGTCAGCACCGGCCGGCCCGGCAGCGAGACCGAGACCCGCAACGGCATCAAGGTGATCCTGTCGCGCGAGTCCGAGCACGTGATGGACTCCGCCACCGTCGGCATCAAGAAGGGCGACCCGGGTTACTACCGGATCCCCACCCAGTGGGCCATGCGGCTCACCTGGAGCGGCGAGTTCCTGCACTCCGCGCCCTGGTCCGTCGGGTCGCAGGGCAGCGCCAACGTCAGCCACGGCTGCACGAACCTCTCGCCGTCCGACGCCAAGTGGCTGTTCGACAACTCGCGCATGGGCGACGTCGTCAAGTTCGTCGGCTCCTCGCGGCACCTCGAGGAGTACAACGGCTACACGATGTGGAACGAGACGTCGACGCAGTGGGCGAAGAAGTCGGCGCTGTAGCTCGACCGCGCTGACCGTGCTGGGGGCGCGGAACGGCGCCCTCGCCGGCCGTGCTCTCGCAAGCTCGTCTGACGCTCGGCCACCGAGGACGCCGCCCCGCGCTGGTCGCGTACGCGCGCGGGCTCTCGCTGGGGCGGGCTGACGCGTTGCGTCCGAAGGAGTGGCTGCAACAGCGACCGATCCTTCGGACGCACGGGTCCTGGGACGGCGACAGGGCGGGCTTCCCGTGGGGGAGGCCCGCCCTGCGGCGGTCGGTCGGGAGAGGTCAGCCGCGGGTGGCGGCGGAGGCCTCGCTGGACTCGATGGCGGCGTGGCCGTCGTCGTGGGCGTCGACCGCGTCGTGGTGGCCGTGCGCGTGGGCGGCGGCCAGCTCGGCGGGGGTGACGGCCTCGACACGGTCCTCGAACCAGAACCGCGAGAGCTTGGTGCGCACGCTGTGCGCCCGCAGCTTCGGACGCCGCACGCCCTGTTCGTCGGTCGCCTCGGGCAGCGGGAGCGGCCGGTGCGTGTCGTGCTGCACCAGCACCCAGCGGTCGTGCTCGCTCAGCGGCTCGTGCACCTCGAAGAACTCGCCGTGCGGCAGGCGCACCACGCGGCCGGTCTCGAGGCCGTGCAGCACCAGGTCGCGGTCGCGCCGCTGCAGGCCCAGGCAGATCCGCTTCGTCACGACGAACACGATCGGCGGGATCACGATCACGGCCACCCGCAGGAAGTTCGTGATGTCGTTGATCGAGAGCTTGAAGTGCGTCGCGATCAGGTCGTTGCCGCCGCCAGACCACAGCAGCAGGTAGAACGCGATCGCCATGGCGCCCAGACCGGTGCGGGTCGGCGCGTTGCGCGGGCGGTCCAGCAGGTGGTGCTCGCGCTTGTCACCGGTGACCCATGCCTCGAGGAACGGGTACGCGATCGCCAGCGTCGTCACGATGCCGGGCAGGATCAGGCCGCCGATGGCGATGTTGAGGCTGAACGTCCAGCCGAAGGCCGAGAACTCCAGCCAGCCGGGCAGGATGCGGATCGCCCCCTCGAGCCAGCCCATGTACCAGTCCGGCTGCGAGCCGGCGGTGACGGGGGAGGGGTCGTAGGGGCCGTACGCCCAGATCGGGTTGATCTGCGCGACCGCCGCGAGCAGCGTCGTGACGCCGAAGACGATGAAGAAGAAGCCACCGGCCTTGGCCGCGTACACCGGCATGACCGGGAAGCCCACGACGTTCTTGTTGGTGCGGCCGGGGCCGGGGTACTGGGTGTGCTTCTGCAGTGCCACCAGCATGATGTGCACCGTGAACAGCCCGACCAGCAGCGCCGGGATGAGCAGCACGTGCACCGTGAACAAGCGGGGGATCAGCGCGTCGCCCGGGTACTCGCCTCCGAAGACGAACGACGAGACGTACGAGCCGACGATCGGGATCGACAGGATCATGCCGCGGGCGAACGACAGGCCCGTGCCCGACAGCAGGTCGTCCGGCAGCGAGTAGCCGGCGAAGCCCTCGACCAGCGCCAGGAGCGCCAGCACCAGGCCGATGACCCAGTTGACCTCGCGCGGCTTGCGGAACGCGCCGGTGAAGAACACCCGGAACATGTGGCACGCGATGGCGGCGACGAACAGCAGCGCCGACCAGTGGTGGATCTGCCGGATGATCAGGCCGCCGCGGATCTCGAACGAGATGTCGAGCGTCGACTTGTACGCCTCGGACATGTCGACGCCCTTGAGCGGCACGTAGGCACCGTCGTAGACGACGTGACCGGTCGAGGGGATGAACCAGAAGGTCAGGAAGGTGCCGGTGAGCAGCAGCACGACCAGGCTGTACATCGCGACTTCACCGAGCATGAACGACCAGTGGTCGGGGAAGACCTTCTTCAGGCCCCACTTGACGCCACCGGCGATGCCGATGCGCTCGTCGACGTAGTTCGCGACCCCACCGGCCACGCGGGTGCTGGCGGTCTGGCTCATCGGTGACCTCGCTCCGGGAAGCTCGGCCCGACAGCCTCCTGGAACGGCTGGCGGGCGACGAGATAGCCCTCGTCGTTGACGGTGATCTGCAGCTGGGGCAGCCGGCGGTGCGCCGGGCCGAAGATGACCTTGCAGTCCTCGGTCACGTCGAACGTCGACTGGTGGCAGGGGCAGAGCAGGTGGTGCGTCTGCTGCTCGTACAGCCCGACCGGGCACCCGACGTGGGTGCAGATCTTGGAGTAGGCCACGATCCCCTCGTAGCCCCACTCGCGCTCCTTGGCGCTCTTGATGTTGGCCGGGTCGAGGCGCATGAGCAGCACCGCGGCCTTGGCCTTCTGCTCGAGCACGTCCTCGACCTTGTCGATGCCCTCGGGCATGACGTGGAACACCGAGCCGATCGTGACGTCGGAGGCCTTGATCGGAGCCAGCTCGGGGTCGGAGACCAGGCGCATGCCGGCCTTCCACATCGTGACCGACTTGGCGTCGCCGGGCATCGGGCCCAGGTCGCGCAGGGCGACGACGAACGGCAGGGCGAACAGGCCCAGCGCGCCGCCGAGCGTCGCCTTGATCAGCGGCCGACGGCCGATGCCGGACGCCTCGCCGCCCTCGGTGAGCGCGCTGATGGCCCCGGCACGGACCTCGTCGGTGCTGCGCAGGTCGTGGCGCTCCTCGACGACCTCCTCGTCGGGCATCAAGGTCTTGGCCCAGTGCACGGCGCCCAGGCCGATGAACAGCAGGCCGGCCCCGAGGCCGAGGCCCAGCAGCAGGTTCTGCAGCCGGGTGTCGCCGATGAACGGCACGAAGACGCCGGTGTCGATGTCGACCGCGAAGTACGACACGAGGAACACCACGGTGCCCAGCATCGACACCAGGAACATCGTGGCGACCTGGCGCTCGGCCCTCCGGGCGGCCCGCGGGTCGGTGTCGGCCATGCGGTGCACGTGCACCGGCATGCCCGGGTTCTCGAACAGCGTGGGCGCGGCGGTCGTGCCGGCCAGCGTCACCGCGCGGTCGGGGGCGGCGACGTCGCTGGTGCGCGCCGGGGTGGTGTCGCTCATGTCCGTCCGTCCTGCGTCGTCCGTGCCGCCGGTGCTGACCGTGCCCTCGGTGTCGTGGCTCATCTCAGGCCGCCTTCGAGCCGAGCCACACGGCGCAGCCGATCAGCGCGCCGATGCCGATCACCCAGACGAACAGGCCCTCGGGCACCGGGCCCAGGTTGCCGAGCGAGGAGCCGGCGGCGTTGGGCTCGTTCTCGACCGTCTTGAGGAAGGCGATCAGGTCGCGCTTGCTCTCGGGCGTGATGTTGGCGTCGTTGAAGACCGGCATCTGCTGCGGGCCGGTGAGCATGGCCTCGTAGATGTGCTTGGCGCTGGTGTTCTCGAGGCTGGGCGCGTACTTGCCGCGGGTCAGCGCACCGCCGGCGCCGGCGAAGTTGTGGCACATGGCGCAGTTGACGCGGAAGATCTCGCCGCCGCGCCCCGGGTCGCCGCCGGCGTCCGTGGCGTACTCGGCGTCCGGCACGGCCGGACCGGGGGCCAGCGACGCGACGTACGCGGCGAGCGCACGGATCTCGTCGCCGGAGAACTGCACGTTCTTCTTCTGCACCTGGGGACCGGGTGCGGCCGCGGGCATGCGGCCGGTGCCCACCTGGAAGTCGACGGCGGCGGCGCCGACGCCGATCAGGCTCGGGGCCACGGTGTCGCCGTTCGTATCGACCGGCGCGCCCTGGGCGTTCAGGCCGTGGCACGACGCGCAGTTCGCGAGGAAGAGCTGCTTGCCCTTCGCGACGTCGTCCGCGCTGGCCGTCGACGCCTGCGCCGGGGAGGGCGCGAGCGCCGCGTAGGCGGCTCCGGTCACCAGCAGGCCCAGGGCGATCAGGAGCACCAGGGCCAGCGGGTGACGCCGGCGGGCGGCGAGTGCGGTCACGTGCGATTCCTCGTTTCGTGCCGAGCGCGGGCGCGGGGCCCGGGCTGTTCTGCGAGCGTACGGCGGGACGTCGGGGTCGGCGCGTGCGGTGGCGCGGTGTCGCCTGCGCTCGTCCGCCCGGTCACCGTACCGGTCACTTCAGCAGGTAGATGGTCGCGAAGAGCGCGATCCAGACCACGTCGACGAAGTGCCAGTAGTACGACGTGACGATCGCGCCTGTGGCCTCGGCGTGGCCGAACCGGCGGGCGGCAAAGCTGCGGCCGATGATCAGCAGGAACGCGATCAGGCCGCCGGTGACGTGCAGGGCGTGGAACCCGGTGGTCAGGTAGAAGACCGAGCCGTAGGCGTCGGAGTTGATCTTGACGCCCTCGGTGACGAGCGTGGCGTACTCGAGCACCTGGCCGGAGACGAAGACCGCGCCGAACAGGTAGGTCAGCGCGTACCACTCGCGCATGCCCCACAGCCGCAGCTGCAGGAGCGACCCGGTGCGCGCGGCCTGGAACTGCTCGGCCTTCCAGACGCCCAGCTGGCACCACACCGAGCTGATGACGAGCACCAGGGTGTTGGCGGCCGCGAAGGGGACGTTCAGCGTGTTCGGCCCCTCGATCCACTGCTCGGGGACGACGGAGCGGATGGTGAAGTACATCGCGAACAGCCCGGCGAAGAACATGAGCTCGCTCGAGAGCCACACGATCGTGCCCACGGAGGCCATGTTGGGACGGCTCACCGACGGGTGCGCGGGGGCGGTCTGAACTGCTGCTGCGGTCGCCACGGGCGCCATTATTGCCCTATCGGGGAGCCGAGGGGGAGGCGACCCCCCGGTGCGGCGCGAACTCGACGCGCTGCCGCCCTGACCTGGCCGGACCGCTACGATCGCGAGCACGGGCAGCCGCCCGTCGAGCCACCCCACGGCCCCCGAGGACGACACGCATGAGCGCGACGCAGGCGACCGGCGCGGAGCACGACACCCGCACCCTGACCGTCCTGGTCTACAGCGACAACGTCGACACCCGCACCGCGGTGCGGATGGCCGTCGGACGACGTCCGGCCGCCGACGTCCCGCGCGTGGAGTGGCTCGAGTGCGCGACCCCCGCCGCCGTCGTCGCGGCGCTCGACGAGGGCCGCGCCGACATCGCGGTGCTCGACGGCGAGGCCAGCCCGCTGGGCGGGTTGGGCCTGTGCCGGCAGCTGAAGAGCGAGATCTACCGCTGCCCGCCGGTGCTGGTGCTCATCGGCCGCCCGCAGGACTCCTGGCTCGGCGCCTGGTCGCTGGCCGACGCGGCCGTCTCGCACCCGCTCGACCCGGCCGGCGTCGCCGAGGCCGTCGCCGAGCTGGCCCGCGGCCTGCAGGCCTAGCCGTGCCCGCGGGCGAGGCCGGGTCGAGCGAGCAGACCAGCTGGCCCGCGCTGCTGCACCGGCTGATCGGCGGCGGGTCGCTCTCCAGCGCCGAGACGGGCTGGGCGATGGACCGCATCATGTCCGGCGAGGCGACGCCGGTGCAGGTGGCCGGGTTCCTGGTCGCGCTGCGCGCCAAGGGCGAGGACGTCGACGAGCTGACCGGCCTGGCGCAGACCATGCTCGAGCACGCGGTGCCGATCAGCGTGCCCGGCCCGGCGGTCGACGTCGTCGGCACCGGCGGCGACCGGGCCCACACCGTCAACATCTCGACCATGGCCGCGCTCGTGGTGGCCGGGGCCGGCGTCCGGGTCGTCAAGCACGGCAACCGTGCGGCGTCGAGCGCGTGCGGGTCGGCCGACGTCCTGGAGGCCCTCGGGGTGCGGCTCGACCTGTCGCCCGAGGCCGTGGCCGAGGTCGCGACGACGGCCGGCATCACGTTCTGCTTCGCGCAGGTCTTCCACCCCTCGTTCCGGCACGCGGCCGTCGCGCGCCGCGAGCTCGCCGTCCCGACGGCGTTCAACTTCCTGGGGCCGCTGACCAACCCGGCGCGCCCGCGCGCGGCGGCCGTGGGTGTCGCCGACCGTCGGATGGCGCCACTGGTCGCCGGGGTGCTGGCCGGGCGCGGTTCGAGCGCGCTGGTGTTCCGCGGGGACGACGGCCTGGACGAGCTGACGACGTCCGGGCCCTCGACGGTCTGGGAGGTGCGTGGCGGCCAGGTGGCCGAGCACGCCTTCGACCCGGCCGACATCGGGGTGCCGCGTCACGACGTGTCAGCGCTGCGCGGGGCCGACGCGCCCTACAACGCCGGCGTGGCCCGCGACCTGCTCGCCGGGACCGCCGGTCCGGTGCGCGACGCGGTGCTGCTCAACGCGGCGGCCGCGCTCGTGGCGGCCGACGCGGCCGACGACGCGACTCCGGCCGGGGCCACGGACGGCGGCCTCGTCGAGCGGATGGCCGCGGCCCAGCTGCGGGCGGCGGCTGCCGTCGACAGCGGTGCGGCTGCCGAGGTGCTCGACCGCTGGGTCACCGCGACCTCCGGCGGCTGAGCGCTCAGCCGTCCTCGAAGCCGAGGGCGAACGCGGCCTCGAGGTCGTGCTGGGAGTAGGCGCGGAACGAGATGTGGGTCTGGGTGTTCAGCACGCCCTGCACCTTGTTGAGCCGGTCGGCGATCACGTCGGCCAGCGCCTCGTGCTCGCGCACCCGGACCATCGCGATGAGGTCGACGTCGCCGGTGACCGAGTAGACCTCGGTGACGCCGTCGAGGTCGGCGATGGCGGCGGCGACCTCGGGGATGCGGTCGACCTCGGCCTGGACCAGCACGATGGCGGTGATCACGGGGCGGCTCCTGGACGTCGGCGGGCGGGCTCGCCGGGGTGGCGGCGGGTGGCGGCTGAACGGCCCGAGCCTAGTGTGCTCAGCCCGCGGCGGCGTGCCCGTGGCGGCGGTGGCGCCCCGGCTCGTCGAACCCGCTGACCGGGCCGAACGCCGCGGTCATCGGCTCGAGCTCGGCGCGCGCGGAGCCTGCACCGTGCACCGGGCACTGCCACGAGCCCTCGACCTGCACCAGCCGGGTGCCCTCGGACTCCAGCCAGCGCAGCACCTTCTCGCACTCCTCGGGCAGCGCGGCCGGTGCGGGCAGCAGCGGGGCCGTGACGACCTCGCCGGTGGCCCGCAGCGCCTCGACGTAGGGCCACGGGTCGCTGCCGCGGGGCGCCACGGTGGTGCCGGCGAGCCGGCCGTGCCGGACGAGCACGATCTCCCACCCGCCCTGCGGCGGCTGGCGCGCGGCCACGACCTCGGGGCAGGCGGCGAGCGCGCCGATGCGCTGGGCGCGGGCTGCGGCGCGCAC
>NZ_BAAGXY010000022.1:0-11074 GCF_054779595.1 Angustibacter peucedani | reverse complement strand
AGGACAGCGTGCTGTCTCGGGCGGGGGTCGAGACCAGAGAAGTGGGGTAGGACGTCGGCATAACGTGCCCCAATTCTCTGGTCTGGTGCGCGCAGCCGACCATCGAACTGGCAGAGATCGGGCACCGGTGGTTGGCCGGGTCCCTCTTGTCTGCCAGTTCGATGACGTCCGCCCACGCCGCGATGAGTGCGGGCGTGGGTGCGGCCGAGGTGCTGTGATCGCAGCGCAGGCGCCGCACCCATGGCCGCACCGGCGAGGTCGGGCCTCCCCCACCGGGCAGGGGCCCGCCGACACGCGCCCCGGTCACGCTGGGTGCTCACCCGGACGACGGCTCGTCCGGCGTGCGGCGCGTGCCGACGTCCATGTCCTCGGGGCTCGACACGACCACGGAGGTCATCCATGCGCAGGACCATGACGACGATCGGCCTCGCCGCCGCGCTGCTGGTGGGCGGTGCGGGCCCGGCGCTCGCCGCGAACGGCACGCCGCAGCGCCCCGGGGGTGCGGTGGTGCCGGTGGCGCCGTCCGACAACGGCGGCGACAACGGCTGGGGCAACTGCGGCCACAACTCCAGCCGCGGCAACCCGCACAGCGACCCGGCGGGCGGCGGCAACGGCGGCTACAAGAAGGGCGACCCCTGCGGCGCCACGAACCCGACCGACCCGACCGATCCCACGGACCCGACCGACCCGGGTCCGGGCGACGGCGGTCCGGGCGCCAACTAGCCCACCGAGGGGCGGCGGCTCAGCTCAGACGTCGATGCCGTGCGCGCGCAGCCACGGCTCGGGGTTGGTGGGGCCGCCGCCGTCCGGGTGGATCTCGAGGTGCAGGTGCGGACCGGTGGAGTGACCGGTGTTGCCCACCTCGCCGATCATCTGGCCGGGCGTGACCGCCTGGCCGACGGTGACGGCGATGGAGTTCATGTGGGCGTACCAGCTGACGGTGCCGTCCCAGTGGCGGATCTCGACCTTGTTGCCGTAGCCGCTCTGCTGGCCGGCGAAGATCACGGTGCCCGACGACAGCGCGCCGATGCGGGTGCCGATCGGCGCGGCGAAGTCGTCGCCCGCGTGAAGCCGGCCCCAGCGCATGCCGTAGCTCGAGCTGAACCGGTAGCCGTGCACCGGCAGCACCCAGCGGTGCGCGGCCTCGAGGGCCTTGCGGCGCTTGTCCTCGATCGCCTTGCGGGCCTTGGCGCGGCTGGCGCGGGCCTGGGCCTCGGCGCGGGCCTCGCGGGCCTTCTCGAGCAGCTCGGCCTCGGCCAGCTGGGCGCGGGCGTCGGCGATGTGCTGGCGCTCGGTGGCCGCGTCCGCGCCGCTGGTGCGGGGGAGCGGGCCGGTGGTCGCGTCGTTCTCGCTGGCGGCGGCCGCGCCGCCCAGACCCGGGACAACGGCCACGCCGGTGGCGGTCAGCGTCAGGGCCGCGGCTGCGGCGCCCGGGAGCGCCACTCCGCGTGACGACTTCTGGACCTCGGCGCGGTGACGACCGCGGTGGCGGCCTTCGTACGCGGTGCGCTGGGGCACAGGGGTACCTCACGGGGTGCCGGGGACAGGTCCCTCGACCATACGGAGGTCACGCGCTGTGATCAAGTCCGCCGGATCGACACGAGCCGGCGGACCCGGCGGTGATCACGTCCGCCGGATCGAGGTGACCCCGGCGGTCAGCGTGCTGCCGTCGGTGTCGAGCTGGGCGAGCTCGGTGCAGACGCCGTGGACGACGCGCGGGTCGATCGGCAGCGACATGTGCCCGACCCGGCGCACCAGCTCGTTGCGCGCCTGCAGGTCGGGGTGGTCGAGGCGGGCGTTGCGCTGCGGCACGATCATCTGGTCGAGGTCGGACCAGTACGCCACGAACCGCGTGCGGCACGGGGTCGCGGCCGGCTCGTCGAGCTCGGCCAGCACGTCGCTGCCCGGTCGCAGCTGGCGGCACAGCGTGGCGGGCAGCAGGTAGGCGGGCAGCGTGCCGCCGTGCGGCGTGCCGAGGGTGACCAGCGTGTGCACCCGGGTGTCACCGCCGAGCCTCTGCACGTAGTACCGGGCGATCAGGCCGCCCAGGCTGTGCCCCACGACGTGCAGCCGCTCGTAGCCGGTCTCGGCGCACAGCGCCTCGACCTCCTCGGCGAACCGCTCGGCCGCGACGCGCACGTCCCCGGTGAGCGGCGAGTAGTTGAGGGTGTGCACGCGACCGAACCCGCGCCGCATCAGACCGCGGCGCAGCAGCGCGAAGATCGAGCGGTTGTCGACCATGCCGTGCACCAGCAGGATCGGCGTCCCGGCGGCCTCGACGTCCCCGATCAGCAGGCCGCGCTGCACCGGCGGCAGGTGGCCGACGCCGTACTGGTCGTCCTCGCCGGCGCGCGGCCGGGCCAGCGGACCGAGCAGGCCGAGGGGGTAGAGCGCCAGGTGGGTGCTCACCCAGGCCGCCTCGACCGCGGCACCGCGCAGCCCGGACGGCGAGAGCAGGGTCCGTGCACCGCGGGCCACCGTGCGGGACGCCGAGCCGGCTCGCCGGCGCACGTCGCGCGCCGCCCGGTCGACGCGCTGGGCGACCGGGGGAGCGGGGCGCTCGGTGGCAGCGGTGCTCACGGGCGGCGACGCTACCGGCTGGACGGGCCCGGCGCCCGGCAACGCGACGGGTGATTTGCGCGGGCGACCGGGCGGTTACAGTTCCGGTGCAGCCCCGAGCGGCCCGGCACCGGCGCCGGCCGCCCGTGACCAGGAGGTCTCGTCGCATGAGCAGCACCGCACCGGTCCGCGTGGTCGTGGCCAAGCCCGGCCTGGACGGTCACGACCGGGGCGCCAAGGTCGTCGCCCGCGCCCTGCGCGACGCCGGCATGGAGGTCGTCTACACCGGCCTGCACCAGACCCCCGAGCAGATCGTCGAGGCGGCCATCGCCGAGGACGCCGACGTCGTCGGCCTCTCCGTGCTCTCGGGTGCACACATGACGCTGTTCGCCAAGGTCGTGAAGCTGCTCGAGGAGCGCGACGCCAGCGACATCGTGGTGTTCGGCGGCGGCATCATCCCCGAGGGCGACATCCCCGAGCTCGAGCGGATCGGCGTGGCCAAGGTGTTCACGCCCGGCGCGACGACCGCCTCGATCGTCGAGTGGGTCCGCGAGAACGTCCACCCGGAGTAGCCGGACGACGGCTCAGCCGAGCTGCGGCAGGGTCAGCACCGGCGGGCTCGCCGGGTCGACGGTGACCGAGACCGGCTGCGGCACCGGCGAGTTCTTGTACGCGGCGTCCGTGGCCGCGAGCACCAGGCGCAGCCGGTGGCCGGCGGCGACGCGGTGCACGAGCCCGGGAAGCTCGACGTGCACGGTCGTGCCGACGTCCGGCACGCGCGTGGGGCTGATCAGCCGGTTCACCAGCGTGAGCGAGCTGTCGGGCGCCACGTCGTAGAGCTTGGCGAAGACCAGCAGCTTCCCGGCGGGACCGGCCTGCTGGCTGAGCGCCACCGCGGGAGCGGTGAACCGCACGTCGAGCGTCGGGACGCCCACCAGGTCGGCCGTGCGCGACAGCGGGCCCGTCGTCCAGGAGCCGGCGGTGCCGGGCGTGTCGAACGGCGGGGTGATGCCGTCCGGCACCGTCGAGCCCTGCAGCGCCGAGATCTCCGAGAAGCTGGAGGGCACGCCGCCGGGCGGCCCGACCCAGGAGGTCGTGCCCGGCGCCACCGCGGCGCGGGTCGGCACCAGGAAGCCGTCGCCACCCGTCGTCCCGCCGCTCAGGTACCACTTCGTGCCGGCCGCCACGGGGTAGGCCGATGAGGTGCCGAAGGCCGGGGCGGCGTTGCCGGTGTACTTCACCCAGTCGCGGAAGTACGCGAACTGCGGGCCGGTGCTCACGGCCGAGCCCTTGAGGTAGTGGTCGAACCAGTCCTTGATGCGGCCCCCGAGGTACGTGCCCTCGATGCTGCCGCCGCTGAGGTCGAGCTCGCCCGGCGCGGGCGTCGAGCGGCTGTGGCCCCAGGACTGCCAGACCATCTTCACCGGCGTGCCCTGCGCCTTCAGGCCGCGGTAGGTCGCCACCGCCTCCTGCAGGTCGAACAGCGTGTCGGCCTCGCCCTGCAGCAGCAGCGTCGGGATCCGCACCTGCGGCAGGTAGTGGCCGACCGACACCTGGTCGGTCAGCGCGGTCGTCTCGGCGCTGGGGTAGCCGAGCGTGTCGAGCTGCACCTTGGCGGCGCACGCCTCGGTGCGGAAGTTCGGGCAGCCGACGTCCCGGCTCGGGTCGATCGTCGCGCCCTGGACGCCGTCGGCGATGCCCACGCCGAAGAACAGGGACGTCCAGCCGATCTTCTCGGTGCCGGGCGTGCTGGGGGTGCCGCCCTTCAGCGAGGTGTTGTTGGGCGCCAAGGAGTACTGCAGGTCGTTCCAGGTGATGATCGGGACGATCGCGTCCAGCCGCTTGTCGACCTTGGCGGTGGCGAACTGGATCTGGCCGCCGTACGAGCCGCCGACCATGCCGACGCGCGGGTCGTCGCGGCGCGCGACGCCGGCGTGGTCCTTCGTGTCGTGGACGACGACGTCCGGCATCCGGTAGGTGGCGCCGGCGCGCGTCGCGGTGACCGAGCCCCGCGCCAGGAACGTGATGAGCTGGCTAGCCGCGGCGCCGTCGTACGCGGGGTCGTCGAGCGTGATCTTGCAGCCGCTGTCGGGGAAGCCCAGGCCGGTGTACGACAGCACGGCGTAGCCGCGCGCCGCGAAGGCCCGGCCGAGCCCGGCCTGGTCATCCTTGCTGCCGCCGAACCCGTTGGTGGTGAGGATGGCGGGTACCCGGTGCGTGGCGCTCGCGGACGCCGGGAGGTAGAGGTCCGCGTCGACCGTGCACCGGGTCCCGCCACCCGGACCGGTGGTCAGGCTGAAGGTCAGGTCCGGCACGGTCGTCACAGCCCCCAACGCTGTGGCGGCCTGCGCGCTCTGCGTGGCCGGCGGTGAGAGCACCGCGGCCCCGGCGAGCGGGGCGGCGAGCAGGGCGAGCACGGGCAGCAGGCGGGCGGTGCGCGTCATGTCTGACCTCCTGGCCGGTTCAACGAGCCACCGCCCGCCAGGTCACGTGTGCCGTTGGTCGCATTCGGCCGACCGCCGTCGTGCCGTCGTCCAGCACGGGGCTAGGCTCGCTGCGCGAACCCGCCCGAACCACCCCGACGACGTCGTCGCACACGCTCCGGCGCGCCGTCTGCGAAAGGCAGCTACCCGTGGACCTCTTCGAGTACCAGGCGCGCGACCTGTTCGCCGAGCACGGTGTCCCCGTGCTCGACGCCGCGGTCGCCGACACCCCCGAGGCGGCCCGCGCGGGCGCCGAGCAGATCGGCGGCGGCACGGTCGTCGTCAAGGCGCAGGTCAAGGTCGGCGGTCGCGGCAAGGCCGGCGGCGTCAAGCTGGCCCACTCGCCCGACGAGGCCGCCGAGAAGGCCGGCGAGATCCTCGGCATGGACATCAAGGGCCACACCGTGCACCGCGTGATGGTCGCCCAGGGCGCCAAGATCGCCGAGGAGTACTACTTCTCGGTGCTGCTCGACCGGGCCAACCGCTCCTACCTCGCCATGGCGAGCAAGGAGGGCGGCATGGAGATCGAGCAGCTCGCGGTCGAGCGCCCCGAGGCGCTCGCGCGCGTCGCGGTCGACCCGATCGTCGGCATCGACGAGGCCAAGGCCCGCGAGATCGTCGACGCGGCCGGCTTCGCCGACGACGTCAAGGACGCGATCGCCGACGTCGTCCAGAAGCTGTGGGTGGTCTACCGCGACGAGGACGCGACGCTGGTCGAGGTCAACCCGCTGGTCAAGACCGAGGACGGCGCGATCATCGCCCTCGACGGCAAGGTCTCGCTCGACGCCAACGCCGACTTCCGCCACCCGGGCCACGCCGAGCTCGAGGACGCCGCGGCGGCCGACCCGCTCGAGGCGCAGGCCAAGGCCAAGGGTCTGAACTACGTCAAGCTCGACGGCGAGGTCGGCATCATCGGCAACGGCGCCGGGCTCGTGATGAGCACCCTGGACGTCGTCGCGTACGCGGGCGAGGAGTTCGGCGGCGTGAAGCCGGCCAACTTCCTCGACATCGGCGGCGGCGCGTCGGCGCAGGTCATGGCCGACGGCCTGCACGTGATCCTCGGCGACGCGCAGGTCAAGAGCGTGTTCGTCAACGTCTTCGGCGGCATCACGGCGTGCGACGCGGTGGCCAACGGCATCGTGCAGGCCCTGCAGATCCTCGGCGACGAGGCGACCAAGCCCCTCGTCGTCCGGCTCGACGGCAACAACGTCGTCGAGGGGCGACGGATCCTCAGCGAGGCGGCGCACCCGCTCGTCACGCTGGTCGACACCATGGACGGCGCCGCCCGCAAGGCGGCCGAGCTCGCGGCCGCGAAGTAAGGGACGGACCACACCTCATGGCAATCTTCCTGACCGAGAACAGCAGGGTCATCGTCCAGGGCATGACCGGCTCCGAGGGCCGCAAGCACACCCAGCGCATGCTGGCGTCGGGCACGAACGTCGTCGGCGGCGTGACCCCCGGCAAGGGCGGCCAGAGCGTCGAGTTCGACGACGGCGTGCAGGTGCCGGTGTTCGGCTCCGTGGGCGAGGCCGTCGAGGCCACCGGCGCCGACGTCACCGTCATCTTCGTGCCCGCCAAGTTCACCAAGGCCGCCGTGGTCGAGGCCGTCGACGCGGGCATCCCGCTGGCGGTGTGCATCACCGAGGGCGTCGCGGTCAAGGACACCGCGGAGTTCTTCACCTACGCCCAGCAGTCCGGCACCACGCGGCTCATCGGCCCGAACTGCCCCGGCCTGATCAGCCCCGGGAAGTCCAACGCCGGCATCATCCCGGCCGACATCAGCGGCCCCGGCCGCGTCGGCCTGGTCTCGAAGTCCGGCACGCTGACCTACCAGATGATGTACGAGCTGCGGGACTTCGGCTTCTCGTCGGCGGTCGGCATCGGCGGCGACCCGATCATCGGCACCACGCACATCGACGCGCTCGAGGCGTTCGAGAACGACCCCGAGACCGATGCGATCGTGATGATCGGCGAGATCGGCGGCGACGCCGAGGAGCGCGCGGCCGCCTACATCAAGGACCACGTGACCAAGCCGGTCGTCGGCTACGTCGCCGGCTTCACCGCGCCCGAGGGCAAGACCATGGGCCACGCCGGCGCCATCGTCTCCGGCTCGTCGGGCACCGCGCAGGCCAAGAAGGAGGCCCTCGAGGCCGCCGGCGTCAAGGTCGGCAAGACGCCGTCCGAGACCGCGCAGCTGATGCGCGACATCATGCAGGGCCTCGGCGCCACCGCCTGACCCTCGTCGCCCCGTGGGGCACCTTCTTGGGAGATCGCCCTCCCAGAGCTGATCTGGGGGCGAGTTCTCAAGAAGGTGCCCTTCGGCGTGTCAGCGGGTGGGAACGGGAGTGGAGAGGCGGCGACGGTGGGCGAGGGCGAGGTCGGCCACGCCGAAGGCGAGCGCCAGCGCCACGAAGGCCAGCGACGCCACCACCGCGGTCGACAGCGCGTGGGCGTAGCGGTCCGGCCCGGACGTCGACCCGGACGTCGAGCCGGACGTCGACCCGGACGTCGCGCCGGCGAGCGCGGCGAAGAAGACCGACCCGATCACGGCCTGCCCGACGGCCGAGCCCATGCGCTGCGCGGTCTGCAGCACCCCGGCCGCGGCGCCGCCCATGCCCGGGTCGACGTCGGCGAGCGACAGCGCCTGGTTGGGCGTGATGATCGCCCCGCTGCCCAGGCCGAGCAGCAGCAGGGGCAGCGCGAGGCGCAGCGCGGCCGTCGCGGCGTCGGTGGTCGGCGTCGTCGTCCGGACGACGACCACCAGCGCGAGCGCACCGGCGGCGAAGACCACGAGCGCGCCGATCACCAGGGGTCGCCCGATGCGCGGCACGAGCCGCCCGGCGACGGGCGCCGCCACCGCCGAGCCGAGCGCGAACGCGGTGACCCCGAGGCCGGACTGCAGCGCCGTCAGCCCGAGCCCGAGCTGGTAGTAGAGCGCCAGCACCAGCGGGATGCCGGTGAAGCTGCAGAAGTACAGCAGCGCCAGGGCGACGCCGGCGCTGTACGACGGCTGGCGGAACAGCCGCAGGTCGACCAGCGGGTCGTGCCGCGCCCGGGTCAGCCGCCACTCGCGCCGCAGCAGGGCCGCGCCCAGCGGCAGCGCCGGCAGCAGCAGCCAGAACAGGCGCGGGTCGCGCACGGTGTCGTACTGCACCGTCGGGTACAGCACGCACAGGGTGGTCAGCCCCAGCAGCACCGCGCCGACGACGTCCAGCCGCGGTCGGGTCGCCCCCTCGGCCCGCGGCGGTGGGTCGGGCAGCCAGCGCCGGGCCAGCACGATCGCGACGAGCCCGATCGGCACGTTGACGAAGAAGACCAGGCGCCAGCCGAGCTCGGGACCGCCGAGCCCGATCAGCAGGCCGCCGACGAGCGGTCCGACCGCGGTGGCCGTTCCGACCGTCGCCCCGATCGCGCCGAAGGCCCGGCCGCGCTCGGCGCCGCTAAACAGCTGCTGCACGATCCCGGCCACCTGCGGGTTCACCAGCCCGCCGAACAGCCCCTGCACGACGCGGGCCACGACGAGCAGCCGCGCGTCCGGGGTGAGGCCGACGACCACGCTGCTCGCCACGAAGCCGCCGACCCCGATCAAGAACATCTGCCGGCGTCCTCGGTCGTCGCCGAGCCGGCCCCCGAGCACCGGCACGAGGCCGAACGCCAGCACGTAGCCGCTCACGACCCACTGCAGCTGGGACGGCGAGGCGTCGGTCGCCCGCCCGATCGAGGGCAGCGCCACGTTGGTAACGCTGACGTCGATGAGCGTCGTGAACAGCGCCAGCTGGCACACCAGCAGGGCCCGCCACCGCCGGTCGTGGTGCGGTCCGGCGGCAGACGTCATGCCGCCCAGTCTGCTAGCGGCTGGCGGCGAACCGCATCTGCAGGCGCGCCTCGTCGGCGACCCGGGTCAGCGCGGCCACGCTCACCGACGAGGTCTCGAACTGCGGCAGGCTGAGGAAGGTGATGGCCGAGCCCTCGCGGGCCAGCACCACCCACTCGACCAGCGAAGAGCCCGCGCCCGTGCCGTAGTCGCTCGTGGTGCGCCAGATCCGCACCGAGCCGGTCTCGTCGTCCACCGCGGCGGTGGTGCTCTCGACGACCTCGGCGTTCGGCACCGGCGCGGTCTCGCCGGCGGGCAGGCTCGCGCTGTCCTTGATCGCTTGCGCCCGCAACGCGTCCTGGCAGCGGGGGATCCGGTCGGCGAACGTCGCGGCGGCCGCGGTGGCCGCGGCGTCGTCGGCCAGCAGCCGCACCTTCTGGGTCGCCACCATCGTGCCGTTCCGCTCCTGCACCTGCAGGAACGCGACGTCCCCCTGGATGCTGGTGTCGGGGTCGCACGCGAACCGCGTGACGCTGCCCTCGGTCTCGGTCGGCTCGGCCGAGACCATGGCGTGGCCGCGGTTCAGGTCCGCGCCGCGCCACTGCGGCCCGGGCAGGAAGTACGCCGCCGGCACCGTGCCGCCGCCGGGCGACGCGGGCTTCAGCCTCACCACCGAGCGGTCGGCCGGCACCGACACGGTCGGGGACGAGGTGCCGGACGACGACGGGCCGCCCGTGACGTCGAGCGAGCCGGACGCCGGGGGAGCCGGCCGGGGCGTGCCCACCGGCTCCATCAGCTGGCCCGCGCCGAAGGCCACCGCGGCGACGGCGGCGACGCTGGTGACGGCCAGGCCCACGCGGCGCTGGCGCTGGCGGACGTCGCCGCGGTGCCGCACCTGGCTGGCGGGGGCGAGCGGCGTGGCCCGCAGGTCGTCGCGCAGCCCGTCCAGGGCGCGGGCGAGCGGGTCGCGGGTCTCAGCGGCCATGACGGACCTCCTTCGTGGTGCTCGTGGTGGGACTGCTGTCGTCGAGCGGGCCGATGACCTCGGCGAGGGCGGCGCGGCCGCGGTGCAGGCGCGCCTTGACGGTGCCGACGGGCGAGCCGGTCTCGTGCGCGACCTGCTCGACGGACAGGCCCACGAGGTGGTGCAGCACGATCGCGTGGCGCTGCGCCTCGGGCAGCTGGCGCAGCGCGTCGACCAGGACGACGTGCGCCTCGCCGGGTGCGGCCGTGTGCTCCTCGCGGCCGTGCACGAGCAGGTGCCGCGCCGCCGTCCGGGTGCGCCGCCAGCGCGACACGGCCACCCGGCGCGCGACCGTGCGCACCCAGGCCTCCGGGTCGTCCAGCCCCCGCACGTGCGACCAGCGCTGCCAGGCCCGGGCGTACGCCTCCTGGACGCAGTCCTGCGCCTCGGTGCGGTTGCCCGTCATGGCGTACACGTGGTGCACGACGCGTCGACCCGTCGTCCGGTAGAACTCGTCGAACGACTCCTCGGCGCTCACGTCCGTCACCGCCTGCACCTCCCTCCCTGCTCCGTCACCCATCATCACGCGCGGCCCCGCCGCGCGGTTGCATCGCCGCCGCGGCGCGACACCCCGACCTGGCGCGGGTCCGACGTCCGGGCGCCCGGGGCGGCGACCATGGACAGGACATGAGCCTCCTCGACCGACTGCGCCCCGACTCCCGCCCGTCCGCCGGCGGGTCCGGCCGGGTCCTGGACGACGGCACGCCGGCTCCCGTCCCCCCGCTGATGGCGCTGCTCACCGGGCTCTGGACCGCCGCCGTCTGCTGGCTCGCCGTCACCCTGCCCGCCCTGCTGGCCTGGGCCACCTCGCCGCAGACCACCGCGTCGTGGGACGACGCCGTGCGGGTGTCGACCGACGTCTGGCTGGTGCTGCACCGCGTGGGGCTCGACGTCCCGGGCGGCTCGATCACCATCGCCCCACTGGCCGGCACCGCGCTGCCCGTCTGGCTGTGCTGGGTGGCCGGGCGGCGGATCGGGCACGGGCTCGAGCCGCGCGACCTGGCGGCGGCCGGGTCGCCGCTGCGGGCGGTGGCGCCCTCCGTGGCCGGCCTGTCGGTCGGGTACGCCGTCGTGCTGGTGCTCGGCGCCGCGGTCGCGGGCGGCGACGGCTTCCGGCCGGTCGTGTGGCAGGCGCTGCTCGCCGGTCTCCTGGTCCCCGCGGTCAGCGGCACGCTGGCCGCGCTGCGGGCCAGC